>JAYRUZ010000100.1:0-7258 GCA_041918795.1 Azonexus sp.
ACGAATTCCGGCGTGATTGCGGCCGGGATGGCGGCACCGAAGCTCTGGCCCGGATGCTGGCGACCGAGCAGCTTGGCCATCTTGTCACCCATCGGGCCGGTGGCTTTCAGCGACTCGATGTAGGCCGCACGATTGAGGTTTTCGCGGATGGCGACGTATTCCATCTCCGGCGTGATGATGCCTTTACGGGCGTAGTGCATCTGCGACACGTTGGCACCGGCCTTGGCGCGGCGCGGCTTGCGGTGCAGGCCGGGGAAGCGCAGCTCGTCGAGCGCCTTGTCGGCAGCACGCTGGCGGCCGTATTCGGAGGTCAGGTCGGACAATTCCTCGGTATCGCCACGCTCGGCGATCCACTGGGCGCGCAGGGCCGGCAGGCCCGAGCGGATGTCGATCTTGGCGGCCGGATCGCTGTAGGGACCGGAACAGTCATAGACGAAGATCGGTGGATTCTGCTCTCCGCCCATGCCGGTCGGCGTGTCGGCCTGGCTGATTTCGCGCATCGGCACCTGAATGTCCGGGCGCGAGCCTTCAATATAGACTTTGCGCGAATTCGGCAGCGGCTGGATGGCGGCCTCGTCGACGTGGGCGTTGGCGGCGAGGAAGGTGTCTTTGGCGTTCATGAGTGCTCCGTGCTTGAGTACAGCGGGGTAAGACGGGCAGAAAGCGCTCTGGTTCCAACGACAGAGTTCGTTTCCCTACGCCGGCATGACCCGATCAGGTTCGAAGGGTATTTCTCAGTCGCCAACGTCCGGCGACACCCCTAACGAGAGGCTGCAAGTTACTGGAAATACAGGCAAAATGCAAGAAATGACATTTCCTGCTCAAGATTTCTAGAAATTAGCCGAAATAAATTCGACAAGCGTCGGAATTTCAAGAAAAAACCCGAGGGACCCCAGATGCGCCTACTGACCATCGCCACTTTGCTGGCCGCCTTGCCATGGGCCGCCAGCGCAGCTCCAACCTGGCAAACCGTTTCATCCGAGCCGGGCAAGCGGATCGAACTCGACCGTACCAGCATCAAGCGCGACGGCAGTTCAGTTCAAGCCCAGGGCCGCGTCGTCCTGGAGAAGGAGTTGATCGATGCCAAGTCGGGCGCCGGCTATCGCGTCATCGAGGCCATCACCCGTTACGACTGCGCGACACGCAACGCCACCACGCTGAAGCGTATCTACAAGAAGAACGAGAGCGAGGCGATCCGCGAGGAATCGATCAACGGTGCAGAACTGCCGGTACGCAGTGGCACGCTCGACGACAAGGTATTGCGCGAAGTCTGCCGTCCGCAAAAAGACAACGCTACCGAGATCGTGCAAAAAGCCAACGAAGCGGGCTCACAACTGAAGGCCGCCAACGAAGCCGTCCTCAAGAAGGAATTGGCCAAGGCCGACAAGCCGGCCGCAATCAAGACCGCCGACGGTGGTCACGGCAAGGAACCCGAAGGCGGCATCCCGTCGATCAAGCCGAATTTGAAGGCAGCGGCCGAAAAGGCCAAGGAGGCAGCGCCAGCGCCAGCCCCGGCCCCTGCGCCCGCTCCGATGCCGGTCAAGGAGAGCCCTCTGGCCAAAGCCGGCACCGTTTACGTTCATAGCGCGCCTGCGCCCACCCCCAAACCCAGGAAGAGTGCCAAATCCGAAGGCTACATGCTGGAACTGGCCCATACCGAAGCGGCGCAGCAGCACGCCCACATCCATTGGGGTTACGAAGGTGCGGGCGCTCCTGAAAACTGGGCCAATCTGGACCCCAAGAACAAGCTGTGCGCCACCGGCCAGCGCCAATCGCCGATCGATATCAAGGACGGGATCAAGGTTGACCTGGAGCCGATCAAGTTCAACTACCGCCCGTCGACCTTCCGCGTCATCGACAACGGCCACACCATTCAGGTTGAAGTCGGCGACAGCTCCATCACCTTGACCGGCAAGACCTACGAACTGGTGCAATTCCACTTCCACCGCCCATCCGAAGAAAAGGTGAACGGGCAGCGTTTCGACATGGTCGCCCATCTGGTGCACAAGGCCGACGACGGTCAGTTGGCGGTGATCGCCGTCCTGCTCGAGCGTGGCAACGAACACCCGTTCATCCAGACACTGTGGAACAACCTGCCGCTGGAAAAAAATTCCTCGGTATCGCCCCCCAGCCTGACCATCGACCCGATCAACCTGCTGCCGGCGGCGCGCAACTACTACACCTACATGGGCTCGCTGACCACGCCCCCGTGCAGCGAAGGCGTGCTGTGGCTGGTCATGAAGCAGCCGGCGCAGGTGTCCCAGGACCAGATCAACATTTTCAGCCGTCTGTACAAGAACAACGCCCGCCCGATCCAGCCGGCCTCCAGCCGCCTGATCAAGGAAGGTCGTTGACCGCTTCTTCCCGACGATGATAAGTTAATGACCAGTTGGTCATTAACTTATCCATGCTCGCTACCCAAACCCCACGCAAACGCCGCAAGGAAGCTCGCCCGTCCGAGTTGCTGGCGGCCGCCATCGAAGCATTTGTCGAAAAAGGCTACGCCGCGGCACGCCTGGAGGATGTAGCGGCACGCGCCGGCGTTTCCAAGGGCACGCTCTACCTCTACTACGAGAACAAGGAAGCCCTGTTCAAAGCGGTGATCCAGGAGGGCATCATCCCGGTCATTGCCGAAAACGAGCTGATCGCCGCCCAGCACACGGGGAGCAGTTTCGACCTGCTGGAAAAACTGCTCGACAACTGGTGGACCAAGATCGGTCAGACGAGCCTGGCCGGCATTCCCAAACTGATCATCGCCGAGTCGGGCAACTTCCCCGAACTGGCCCGTTACTACAACGACAACGTGATCAGCCGCGGCCGTTTGCTGGTCGGTGCCGCCCTGCGCCAAGGCATGGACAAGGGCGAATTCCGCCGCCTGGACATCGAAACCACGATCGACGTCATCATTGCTCCGGTCCTGATGTTGCTGATCTGGCGCTACTCGATGGGTGCCTGCCAGCCGCAGAATTCCGACCCCGATGTTTATCTCGATACGCATATCAAGCTATTGAGACAAGGCTTGAAACAGCTTGAACAGGAGAGTCAGGTATAATTTTCTTTTGTCGGAATTTGTATATTAGCTTGTGCTAATATTATGCCTGCGGAGACCCACATGAATATCGAGCAAGCCCGCTTCAACATGATCGAACAGCAGATCCGGCCCTGGGAAGTTCTGGATCCGCAGGTTCTCGACCTGCTTTTCGTCGTCAAGCGCGAAGACTTCACCCCGTCCGCCTATCGCAACCTCGCTTTCGCCGACATGGAAATCCCGCTCGGCCAGGGCCAGGTCATGCTGACGCCGAAGCTGGAGGCCAGACTACTGCAGGATCTGGGCATCAAGAAAACGGACAAGGTACTCGAAATCGGTACCGGCAGCGGTTACATGGCAGCCCTGCTGGCCAACCGCGCCGAGCATGTGGTGACGGTCGAAAGCCGTCCGGAACTGGCCAGCTTCGCCCAGGCCAACCTGGAGCGTGCCGGTATCGCCAACGTCACGATCGAAATCGGTGACGGTTCGAACGGCTGGTCCCAACGCGGCCCATACGACGCAATCGTCGTTTCCGGCTCCATCCCTACCGTGCCCGACGCCCTGCTCAAGCAATTGCGCATCGGCGGCCGCATGGCGGTCATCGTCGGCGAAGCGCCGGTCATGGAAGCCCAGCTGATCACCTGCACCGCTGACGGCGTTTACAACACGGTGAACCTGTTCGAGACCGTCGCTCCGACACTCGATGGCTTCGCCGCCAAAGAAAACTTCACTTTCTGATGAAACAGGTACTCGCGCGCCAACTTGCCGACTGGCTGGCCGACACCAACCGGCCCGACCCCATTCTGCTGGACGTGCGCGAGCCTTGGGAAATCGAACTCTGCCAGATCGCCGGTTCGCAATGCATCCCGATGCACCTGGTGCCGATGCAGTCGGACGAACTCGATTCGGAACGGGATATCGTAGTCATCTGCCATCATGGCGGCCGCAGCATGCAGGTCGCCATGTTCCTTGAGCGCAAGGGTTATACCAGCGTCTTCAACCTGATGGGTGGCGTCGATGCCTGGGCAGGCGAAGTCGACCCGACGATGCGTCGTTACTAGAGGAAAGCATGAAGAAACTGGCCTGGCTGATCGCCGCTCCGCTACTCTCATCTCCGCTCCATGCCGCCGACCTGATGCAGGTCTACCGCGACGCGCAGGACAATGACCCGACTTTTGCCGCCGCCCGCGCCACGCTCGACGCCGGCCGCGAAAAGCAGCCGCAAGGCCGCGCCGGCCTGTTGCCCAGCCTGACGCTGTCTGGCAACACGGTGTGGAACGAAAACGAGATTTCGAGCCATAACGGGCCGACCATCGCCCGCCCCAACTACAACTCCAACGGCTATCAGCTGACGCTGTCGCAACCTCTGTTCCGCTGGCAGAACTGGGTCGGTTACGACCAGTCAAAAATCCAGGTGGCGCAAGCCGAGGCAAACTTCGCCCAAGCCAGGCAGGACCTGATCCTGCGCGTCGCCCAGGCCTATTTCGACGTGCTTAACGCCGACGAAAGCCTGACCGCCGTTCGCGCCAACAAGCAGGCCATCTCGCAGCAACTCGAACTCGCCAAGAAGAGTTTCGAGGTCGGTACCGCGACCATCACCGATACGCATGAAGCCCAGGCGCGCTATGACCTGGCATCCGCTCAGGAAATCGCTGCCGAAAGCGACCTGGAAGTGAAGAAACGCACCCTGCAATCCATCGTCGGCAAGGAAGCCGGCGCCCTGGCCTTGTTGCGCAAAGGTGCCGAGCTTTCGCCGCCCAGCCCGAACAACATGAACGACTGGGTCGGCGCCGCCGAGAAGGACAGCCTGGCCGTGCAGGTGCAACAGGCCAATGCCGACATCGCCGCCCGCGAAGTCGACAAACAGCGTGCCGGCCATTATCCGACCGTTGATGCCGTGGCCAACTACGGCTATTCGAAGTCGTACAACAGCCTGTCCGGCAGCAGCATCGACACCGACTACCGCAACGCCGGCATCCAGTTGAGCATCCCGCTCTTTGCGGGCGGCCTGACCGTTTCCAAGCAGCGCGAAGCCACCGCCAACCGCTACGCCGCCGAGTCCGGACTGGAAGCTGCCAAGCGCGGTGCGGCGCTCAGCGCCCGCCAGTATTACCTGGGCGTCGCCAACGGCCTGGCCCAGGTCAAGGCCTTGAAGGCTGCACTGGTCTCGTCGCAATCGGCGCTGGAATCCAACAAGCTGGGCTACGAAGTTGGCGTGCGCATCAACATCGACGTGCTGAACGCCGAAAACCAGGTCTACGTCACCCGCCGTGACCTGGCCAAGGCCACTTTCGACACGCTGATGGCGCAGCTGCGCCTGAAAGCCGCCGTCGGCGCGCTGTCCGAAGACGACGTGGCGCAGATCAACGCGCTGCTCGATCCAACCAATCTGCGATAAGTTTTAGCAGGCGTCCGGCCGCACCGCGGTGGGCGCCGGCGAAATCCGCCGTCGCCGCGCGCATTTCCGCCAATTCGTTTTTTGCCGAAAACAGCCGGTGCACCGCAGCAGCGAGCTCCGCAGCATCCGCCACGCGCTGCGCCGCCCCCGCCTCGATGGCATCGCGCGTCGCTTGCAGGAAATTGAAGGTGTGCGGGCCAACCAGTACCGGACAGCCGCAAGCCGCGGCCTCGATCAGGTTCTGCCCGCCCAGCGGCAACAGGCTGCCGCCGATGAACGCCAGATCGGCCAGCGAGTAGTAGGCCACCATCTCGCCCATGCTGTCGCCGAGCCAGACCTGCGTTTCGGCCGTCGGCAGGCCTTCGCTGCGGCGAACGAAGGGCAGGCCGCGCTTGGCCAACAGTTCCGCCACTTCGTCGAAGCGCTGCGGATGACGCGGCACCAGCACCAGCAAGGCATCCGGCCGGGCCACCTTGGCCCAGGCGTCGAGCACCAGCGGCTCCTCGCCTTCGCGCGTACTGGCGGCGAGCCAAACCTGGCGCTGACCGACAGCCTCACGCCATGATTGCCCCAGGTTGATTTTTTCCGCCGGTGGCGTCACATCGAATTTCAGGTTGCCGCAGACCGCCACCTGCGAAGCACCCAACGCCCCGATGCGCTCGCCGTCGCCGGCCGTCTGCGCGGCAACGCCGGCCAAGCTGGCGAAGGCCGGCCGCACCAGCGCGCCAAATCGCCCGTAACCGCGCGCCGAACGCTCGGACAGCCGGGCGTTGGCCAGCACCACCGGAATGGTGCACCGCTTGGCGGCGGCTAACAGGTTGGGCCAGATTTCCGTTTCCATCAGCACGCCGAACGCCGGCCGGAAGTGCGCGAAAAAACGGGCCGTTGCGCCCGGATAGTCGTAAGGCAGATAGGCCTGGATGACGCGCTCGCCATAGACGCTCCGCCCGGCCTCGCGCCCGGTCGGCGTCATGCAGGTGAGCAGAATGCGATGATCCGGCCAGCGCGCCAGCAGCCCTTCGATCAAGGGCTGGGCGGCACGGGTTTCCCCGACCGAAACGGCATGCACCCAGATCAGTTGGCCTGGAGCTTGTCCCGAATAGAAACCGTAACGCTCGCCCAGATTGCGCAGATATTCCGGCTGCTTGCGGCCGCGCCACAGCAGGCGCAGCCAGATCAACGGCGTGATCGCGTAAAGCAGCAGGCAGTAGCCAAGGCGCGCCATCACAGCCCCTCCAGCAATTCGCCGAGCACCGAGGCGACCGCCGGCACCTGCGCCTTGCCGCCGAGATTGCGCTGGTAGCCTGCGCCATAAACGCCGGTCAGCCCCGGATCGGTGGCGGTGTAGATTGCCACTGTCGGCGTTTTGACGGCCACGGCAAGATGGGTCAGGCCGGTATCGACGCCAGCAGCACCACACGCGCCAGCCAGCAGGCTGGCCAGTTCGTCGATGCGCATGGGTGGCGCGGCGACTGCACCGGGGATTTGCCCAGCCAGGCGCGCCGCCCGCTCGCGTTCGACCGCGCTGCCGCCGGGCAGGACGCAGGTCAGCCCGTGTTCGGCCAGTTGTTTGCCCAAAGCCACCCAATGATCTTCCGGCCAGAGCTTGTCTTCGCGGCTGGTCGCCGTCAGCAGCACGAGGTAGGGCTTCGTCGGCAACCAGGCGAACGCACCCGTCGGAACCGTAATGCCGTAATCGACCGCAGCGTCGAGGGAATAGCCCAAGGCGGCAGCCGCCAGGCGACGATTGCGTTCAACGGCGTGCAGTGTCTTGGCTACGCTGAAATGGCGATCGTAGAAACGCGCCGCCAGCGGCTCGCGCGCCGAATCGG
>JAYRUZ010000101.1:0-7174 GCA_041918795.1 Azonexus sp.
GCGGCTCGTCCGGGTGGCTATCTGCGCATCCTGAAGTGTGGCTTCCGCAATGGCGACAATGCCCCGATGGCCTTCGTCGAGCTTCTGGACCGTCCGGAGCCGACTGAAGCTGTCGACGTGGAAGAATCCGCCGGCGAATAATTCAAATCGTCGCATTGAAAAAGGCCGGGAAATCCCGGCCTTTTTTTATTTTCCGATCCAAACAGCGGTCTCTCAGGGGCAGTCAATGATCATGAGCGATACGTCATCGGCAGCCAGGTTTTCACCCAGATGCGATTTGAGCGCATGCTGAATGCTTTCAAAACGTTGTTCGGGAGCGCAGGCGGCGGCAGTGGGAATCAGGCGGTCGACGCCAAATTGCTCACCGGAAGTGTTTTCCGCTTCCAGTAATCCATCGGAGCAGAGGATCAGCTGGCTATTGTCGAGCCAGAAGAAGGTCTCTGGCGCAGCATCCAGTTCTTTGTTGTCGAGAATGCCGAGCGGCAAGTACTTGGAATTGAAAGTTCTAGCCAGGCTGCCATCCTGGTTGAGCAAGAAGGTTTCCGGGGTGCCGCCAATCCATATCTCCCCTCGGTGGACCACTTCGTCCAGGCAGACCAGGGTGGCGGCAACGAAGCGTCCGATGGGCATGGACTCCCGGAGTTGCTGGTTCAATTCCTGGATGATCTCCCGCACGCTGCGGTTCAATTTGGTCATTCGATAGAACAGCGCCAGTACCGGCAACACGCTGATCGCCGCAGCCAGGCCATGCCCCGTGGCGTCCGCCAGCAAGGCGTAGAAGCGTCCTTCTGGAGAGCGTGCCGCCGCGACGATATCGCCGCTGAAGTTCTCGGCGGGAATGACCGAGTAATGCAGGCAGCTATCCTTCAGCCCGCTACGATGGAGTTGTTTCTCCATCAGTCGCATGGCCAGTTGTTGCTCGTTTTGCGTGTGTTCGTAGTAGTCCTGCAGCTGCTCAGCATTTTCCTGCAGCTTTTGTTCTGCCGCTTTTCTTTCCGAAATGTCGCGGACAACAGCGATGTTCATACGCTGACCGTCGAGCACAATCTGACTGACCGAGATCGTTGCGAAAAAGCAACTCCCATTTTTGCGCAGCGCAAAGATTTCGCGTTCGCGCCCGAACGACGTATTGGCCACCTCGGACGGCAAGCTGAACGCGGTTTGACCATCATTTTCAGTGGCTTCCCGCGGTAGCAGCATGGCGACGTCTTGCCCCGCCATCTCGGTTGCCGACCAACCGAAAATTCGCTCCGCCGAAAGGTTGGTCGATGCGATGTGACCCAGTTCGTCGGTGGTGACGATGGCGTCAAGGACGTTGTCGGAGATGGCCTGGACGCGTCGCAGCGCATCAATGGAGGCCTGCTGCATGGCCAGCGAGCGCTGCATGGAGCGTAGCTTGGCCTCAAGGACGATAAAGTTGATCGGCTTGGTCAGGTAGTCGTCGGCACCGGCATCCAGTCCTTCAACGAGGTTTTCGTCACGGTTCAGGGCGGACAGGAAGATGATTGGCGTCCATCGCTCCCGATTCATGCCTTTTATCCGTCGTGCCGCTTCAAAACCATCCATCACCGGCATCATGATGTCGAGTAGCACCAGGTCAGGACGATCGCTCTCGAAACGCTTGACTGCCTCTTCCCCATTTTCGGCGAGGACGACCTCGTGCCCGAGCTTCTTGAGGAACACCTGCAGGATGTGAAGGTTGGTACGGTTGTCGTCTACCGCCAGCACCTTCATCGGCTTGACCGGAGGAGATGTCATTGTGGCCTCCCTGGCTCGGAAAATGGGAGGTCGACGCATGCGACTGCGACATTCCCGTTACCCTCGTAGCGAATGCTGCTGAAGCTCAGCATGCGGGCCAATGCAATGCCGCGACCGTTGGGATCGAAGGCGCGGCTCGGATCGAAGTCGAGGTACTTCTGCCAGGCGAAGCCATTTCCCTGATCGGCGATACGAAAAGTGATGCCCCGTTCGTCACGGCAATAGCTCAGCATCACCTGTTTGTCGCAATTTTCACTCAGCGTGCTACGCCGCCGGATTTCGGCATGCCAGGTGTCGCTCTGCTTGAGTTGCGTCTTCTCGGCGTAGGAGAGACCGAGGTTGCCGTGTTCAATTGCGTTGATCAGCAATTCGGATAGTCCCATCGCGGCCGTCTCAGGATTGGGGCAAGCCTGGGCGACAAAGGCCGCGAGTTGGCCCGCCTCGTCGATGGTCCGGATTGAAAACTCGGCGTGGTTCATCAGGCCGAGGCAATTGATATGTTGCGCCAACTTTTGTCCAAGTTTGGCGCGCTCCTCGGCATCGGCCAGTGCCGCATGCACGATGGCCATCAATTTGTCGTGACGGTAGGGCTTGGTCAGGTAATAGTAGGCACCGGCCTGCAGGCCTTCGCGTATCGCCTCGGCAGAGTCGGCCGCGGTCTGCAGGATGACCGGAATCCTGGCCAGGCGATTGTCGGCCTTGATCCGGCGAAGCAGGGTCAGCCCGTCGAGATCGGGCATCATGCGATCAAGCAGAATCAGCTTGAATTCATTTGCCGGGTCAAGCAGCAACTGCCATGCACGTTCCCCGCCCTCGGCAGAGACGGTGCTTAGAGAATCTTCATCCTCGAAATATTCTTGCAGGATTTCCAGGTTGACTGCTTCATCGTCGACCAGCAATACCTGCCTTTTCCCCATTTCCATGCAACTCTCAGTGTGGATGTTTCGGACCGGACCCCTTGAGCCTAGCCTCGTTTGTCTTTAAGGCAATCGTATCATGTCGGGCGAGGTGGCTTCGCTTTCCTTAACTCGGGATTACTCGGCTTTACTTTCCGCCTCCTGCTGTTGCAGGTTCCACATCTCGGCATAACGACCTGCCGCGGCCAGCAACACGCCGTGCCGACCGCGTTCGACGATCTCACCGTCGCGCATGACGAGAATCTCATCAGCCTGCATGATCGTCGACAAGCGGTGGGCAATGATCAATGTGGTGTGGCCGACGGCGACCTGTTCCAGCTGGGCCTGGATGGCGCGTTCGGTGGCGGAGTCGAGAGCCGAGGTAGCCTCGTCAAAAATCAGGATAGGCGGATTCTTCAGCAGGGCGCGGGCGATGGCGACGCGCTGTTTTTCGCCGCCGGACAACTTGAGGCCGCGCTCGCCGACCTTGGTTTCATACTTGTCCGGCAGCGATTCGATGAAATCGTGCAGCTGGGCAGCGCGGGCCGCGGCGATGACTTCGTCGCGGCTGGCCTCCGGCCGGCCATAGTTGATGTTGTAGAAGATGCTGTCGTTGAACAGCACGGTGTCCTGCGGGACGATACCGATGGCGCTGCGCAGGCTGTTCTGGCGCAGGCTGCGCAGGTCGTGGCCGTTGACCCGGATGGCGCCGCCGCTGACGTCGTAGAAACGATAAAGCAGCCGCGATAGCGTCGATTTCCCGGCGCCGGAATGGCCAACCACCGCCACCGTCTTGCCCGGCGGGATCGAGAAGCTGATGCCTTTCAGGATGGTCCGATTGCTTTCGTAGGCAAAGCTCACGTTATCGAAATTGATCTGCAGCGGGCCGCTCGGCAGGTCGCGGGCATCGGGTGCGTCGGCGACTTCCCGGTTTTCCTTGAGCAGGTTGAACATGCGCTCGATGTCGGTCATGGCCTGGCGGATTTCGCGATAGACGATACCGAGGAAATTGAGCGGCAGGTAAAGCTGGATCAGGAAGGCATTGACCAGCACGAGGTCGCCAATCGTCATCGTGCCGGCCACGACCCCCTGCGTTGCTCGCCACATCATCGCAGTGACGCCGAAGGCGATGATCGCCTGCTGGCCGAGATTCAGGAAGGCGAGCGTTTTCTGGCTGCGCGTGGCTGCCTCTTCCCATTTGAGCAATTGCTCGTCGTAGCGACGGGCTTCCCACTCCTCGTTATTGAAATATTTCACCGTCTCGTAGTTGAGCAGGCTATCGACGGCTCGTGAATTGGCGGCCGAATCGTTCTCGTTGACGGCCCGCCGGATGTCGATCCGCCAGTTGCTGACCTTGACCGTGAACACGATGTAGGCGAACAGGGACGCGGCGGTGATGATGACGAAGCCGACGTCGTATTTGACGAACAGGATGCCCAGCACCAGCCCGATCTCGACCAGTGTCGGCAGGATGGAGTAGAGCGTGTAGGAAATGAGGCTGGAGATCGAGCGGCTGCCGCGCTCGATGTCGCGCGAGATACCGCCGGTCTGCCGCTCCAGGTGGAAGCGCAGCGACAGGGCGTGCAGGTGGCGGAAGACTTCGAGCGAAACCTGGCGGACGGCGCGCTGCGTCACGCGGGCGAAGAGGATCTCGCGCAGCTCGGTGAACAGCGAAGTGGAGAAGCGGAGCAAGCCGTAGAGCACGAGCAGCAGGATCGGCAAGGCCAACACCTGCTCGCCGGTCGACAGGCCGTCGATCATCTCCTTGAAGATCATCGGCACGCCGACGTTGGCCAGCTTGGCCGAGATCAGGCAGGCCATCGCCGCCACGACGCGACCGCGATAGCGCCACAGGTAGGGGAAGAGGGTGCGCAGGGTCAGCCAGCTGTGGGTTTGGGGCAGGGCGGTGCCGACGGGCGGCTTGGGCAGGGCGGAAGTGCGACGCATGGAAGTGTGCAAGGTGAAAGTCGTTTGTCCGGCAGTATATGAAAAGCGCCGGCTTTCCGGGAAAATCGGGGCTGTTTACATTTTTTGCCCAAATATGACCGTGCACCGCAGCAGTCTCCCCAACAAGCATTGCACCTTGCGCGTCGTGCCCATGCCGGCCGATCTCAACCAGAATGGCGACGTTTTCGGCGGCTGGGTCATGGCCCAGGTCGACGTGGCCGGCGCCATTCCCGCCATGCGCCGGGCGCGTGGCCGGGTGGCGACCGTTTCGGTCAATTCCTTCCAGTTCAAGCAGGCGATTTCGGTCGGCGATGTGGTCAGCTTTTACGCTGACATCGTCCGTGTCGGGAACACGTCGATTACCGTCAAGGTCGAGGTTTTTGCCGAACGCAACCACGCCGCACCCATCACTGTGAAGGTGACCGAGGCCGAGTTAACCTACGTGGCGATCGATGCCGCGGGCAACAAGCGTGAAGTCCCGGCCGAAAATGCCCCGGAAATAGAATAAAATCCGCCAGTTAATCCAATAGCCCGCCTTTCAGGGAGCGAAGCAATGAATAAAATGACGCTGCGTACCGTGCCGGCCCTGCTCGCACTGGCCTTTGCCGGAAGCGCATCGGCCGCGGCCTTTCAACTGTGGGAACAGAACGCGAGCGGCATGGGTACGGCCTATGCCGGCTCGGCTGCAGTCGCCGACAACGCCAGCACCATCTTCTTCAACCCGGCCGGCATGAGCCAGTTGAACGGTATTCAGGTTTCGCTGGGCGTCGCGGCCATCGGTCCGAGCTACGAATTCCACAACGAAGGCTCCACCGGAGCGACCGGCAATGGTGGCAACGGCGGCGATGCCGGTGGCTGGCATGGCGTGCCGAATGCCTACTTCTCCTGGCAAGTCGCACCGAACTGGAACCTGGGCCTGGGCATTTCCTCGCCTTTCGGTCTGGCGACAGAGTACGACAACACCAACTGGATCGGTGCCCGGCAGGCGGTCAAGTCGGAACTCCGTACCGTCAACTACAACCCGTCGGTTTCCTATCGCCTGAACGACAAGGTTTCCCTGGGCGCCGGCATCAACTACCAGACCCTCAATGCCGAGCTGACCAACTCGCTGGCCAAGCTGAAGGGTGACGATTCGGCCATCGGCTGGAATGCCGGGGCGCTGTTCACCCTGTCGCCAGCCATGCGTGTCGGCGTCTCCTATCGCTCGGCGATGAAGTACCGTCTCGAAGGCAAGCTGAACGACACGACGCCGGTCAATGCCGATGTGAAGCTGCCGGATACCTTCATCCTGTCGGTTTGGCAGCAGGTTTCCGACCGCTGGGAAGCGATGGGCGATCTGTCCTACACCCGCTGGAATACGCTGAAGGCTTTGAACGTGCATAGCCAGGCGAGCGGCGCCCTGATCACCAGTGAAACCTTCAATTACGACAACTCCTGGCGCCTTGCCTGGGGCGCGGCCTACAAGGCGACCGATACGGTCAAGCTGAAGTTCGGTATCGCCTACGACCGCACGCCGGTCAGTGACGACGACCGCTCGGCACGCGTGCCGGACAACGACCGCATGTGGTTCTCGCTGGGCGGACAGTGGAATGCGGGTGCCTACGGTCGCGTGGACCTTGGCTACAGCTACCTGTACGTCAAGGATGCCACCGTGAACCAGAGCAAGAACGGCACCAACCTGCGCGGCCATTACGAGAACAGCGCACATCTGGTCGGTGTCCAGTATTCGCTCGGGTTCTAAGCGACGGTGGCGGCCAGCCTGACTTCCCTCGAAATCGCCGGCATCGCGTTCGGCATGCGCGAAGCGGTCATCATCCTGATCGCTTTGGTCGCCTTGTACATGGCCATTGTCCTTTGGCGCATGCGTCGTCTGCGCGCCCGCTCGGCCGCGAAGGACAGCGGAGCAGGTGCATCGCCCGACTCGACCATGCCGGCCGAACCGGATGCGCTGCCAGGCGATGATGCCGTTGAACTGTCGGCAGCCGCACGGCGGCAATCGGCCTGGGAAGAACCGCCGGCCGGTATGGCCGACGAGTTGCTGCGCACGGCCCTGGAGCGCGAAGTCGCCATCCTGCGCGACGAAGTGGACGCGATACGCGGCGAACTCGCGGCACTGCGTACCGACATGCAGCAGGAAATGGCGCATCTGCGGGCAACCCAATCGGTTTCGCCAATCTACGGTGACGCCATGCAGCTGGCTCATGCCGGTTACGATCCGGCGGCCATCGCCGAACGTTGCGGTATTGCCCGGGCGGAAGCAGAACTGGTCGTCGCATTGACCAAGAGTCAGGAACGGTGAGGGTTATGGCAGAGCAAGAAAGCACGGAAAAGAACGACAACGCCGCCGATATACGCAACAAGCTGATTGCCCGCCTCGCCGTCGCTGGTGGCCTGGTCGCGGTGCTGCTCGGCATTCTGGCGTTTTTCGACTACCTGGCCTCGCCTTCCGATGAGGTTGAAGCGCCGGTGTTCACCCAGCCGGTGCCGGTGGCGCCGAAGAAAGAAGTATCCAAGCCGGTGCTGCCCGGGGAAAACCTGCCGGAACCGCCGGCCCCGGAAAAGGCGGAAGCGCC
>JAYRUZ010000102.1:0-7151 GCA_041918795.1 Azonexus sp.
GCGACGGTCTGCGGGCCGGCCTTCCAGGCGTGCAGGATCTTGCTCTGGGCCTCGGCATTGGCCAGGGCCGGGATTTCATTCCACATGAAGTCCACGCCCGGCGACAGCACCAGGCGGTCGTAACTGACGTTGCCGCCTGATTTCAGGGTTACCGTTTTCTTGGTGGCATCGACGCCAGCCACCTCGTCCTGGATGATGCGCACGCCCCACTTGTTCTTCAGGCCGTCGTAGCTGACGGTGATGTCTTCCATGGACTTGCTGCCATGGATGACAAGGTTGGAAATCGGGCAGGAGATGAAGGTCGGGTTGCGTTCGATCAGCGTCACCTGGACGCCGCCTTCGCTCCACATGCGCAGGTACTTGGCGATCGTCGCGCCGCCGTAGCCGCCGCCAACCACGACCACATGGCCGCTCGCCTTGCCACCGCCGGCACAGCCGTACATCGAGGCCATCGCACCGGCTGCCGCGCCAACTTTCAGGAAATCGCGTCGTTTCATCAGCATCATGTTGTTCTCCCCTTACTTTTGCGCGGCGAAATAGGTGGCGATCAGGTCGAGCTGCTCTTCCGTGTAGCCCTTGGCGATCTGGTGCATGATCGAGGCCGGCTTGTCGCCGCTCTTGAAGTCGGCGAGTTTCTGCAGGGTCTTGTCCTTCGGCATGCCGGCCAGTGCGTCGAGGCCGGAGCCCTTGACGGCGTTGCCGTTGGTGCCGTGACAGTTGGCGCAGGTGGCGGCCAGATTGCGGCCAAGGTTAGGGTCGGCGGCATGCGACGCGCCGGCGAATGCCAGCAGGCCAATGGCTGCGAGCGGGGCAAGCATCTTCATCTTCACATCTCCTCAGAATGTTGTGCGGTTCGATTTCGGCCGATTCTATCGTCTTATAAGTCACCGGCTTCGATCAAAGAGTAATTTGCTTTTCTCCAAAATGCATGCTGCGTTGCAACAATATTAGTTGTTGACTATATAAATACGCAGTTATACAGTAGTTCATGATTCATATCAAAAATATCATGGACGAGACGCTACAGGTATTCGAACAAGTCGCCAATTATTTCGGGTTGCTGGCCGACCCGACGCGCTTGCGCATCCTTTCCTGCCTGTGTTCGGAGGAGCGTTCCGTCAATGAGGTGGTGGAGAAGATCGGCCTGACGCAGGCCAACATCTCGCGCCATCTGAACATCCTGTTCCGGGCCGGCGTGGTCGATCGCCGGCGGGACGGGAATCTGGTTTTCTATCGGGTCATCGATCCGAATTTTGTCGATATCTGCCGCACGGTCAGCATCACGGTGGCCAGCCGCGATCTTGGGGACGAACTGGGCGTGTCGACGAAATCAGCCGGTCATTGAAATTGAAGTCAAATAGCGGAGGGGAGTGATCTCTATGGGTGATAGTTACAAGCAACCGGGGCGCTTGCGGCCGGCTCCGGAAAACTTCCTGTCGGAAGAGCAGATCAAGGCCGTCGGAGCCGGGCGCCGGGATTTCCTGCGCAAGAGCTTCATGGCGGCCGGTGCCGCCCTGGCAGCACCGCTCGCGGCACGTGCCAGCGAAGGCGATCCCGCCATCCTGAACCTGCCGGAATGGAGCACCTCGCTCGGCCAGCCGGTGGCGACCCGCCCGTACGGCATGCCGTCGAAGTACGAAAGCCAGTTGCTGCGCCGCGAATCGCCGGGCCTGGCCCGCGTCGGCGGCGCTTCGGTGTCCTTCTGCCCGCTGCAGGGCCTGTTCGGCATCATCACGCCGTCCGGCCTGCATTTCGAGCGCCATCACCAGGGCTGGCACGACATCGATCCGTCCAAGCATCGCCTGATGGTCAACGGTTCCGATGATTCGCTGCTCAAGAAGCCGAAGGTTTATACGCTCGACGAATTGATGCGCCTGCCGTCGGTGTCGCGCATCCACTTCATCGAGTGCGGCGCCAACACCGGCCTGGAATGGGGCAACGTTGCCGTGCCGACGGTGCAATACACGCACGGCATGCTGTCCTGCTCGGAATTCACTGGCGTGCCGCTCAAGCTGCTGCTGGAAGACTGCGGCGTCGATTACAAGAAGGCCCGCTATGTGCTGGCCGAGGGCGCCGACGGTTCGTCGATGACCCGCACCATCCCGATGGAAATGGTCGAATCCGGCGAAGTCATCGTCGCCTACGGCCAGAACGGCGAAATGCTGCGTCCGGAAAACGGCTATCCGCTGCGCCT
Organism: Azonexus sp.; assembly: GCA_041918795.1. Lineage (GTDB taxonomy): Bacteria > Pseudomonadota > Gammaproteobacteria > Burkholderiales > Rhodocyclaceae > Azonexus. The sequence goes on from JAYRUZ010000102.1 coordinate 2,195, forward strand.
GGTCGTGCCGGGCGTGCAGGGCGTGTCCTGGGTCAAGTGGCTGCGTCGCATCGAAGTCGGCGACCAGCCCTACGCCACCAAGGACGAGGCCGTGCATTACATCGACCTGATGCCGGATGGCATGCATCGTCAATACAGCTCGATCCAGGAAGCGAAGTCGGTCATCACCACTCCGTCCGGCGGCCAGACGCTGCTCGACAAGGGCTTCTACAACGTTTCCGGCGTCGCCTGGTCCGGTCGCGGCAAGATCAAGCAGGTCGATGTCTCCTTCGACGGCGGCATCAACTGGCAGACCGCCCGCCTCGAAGGCCCGGTACAGAACAAGGCGCTGACCCGCTTCAACATCGGTTGGGTGTGGGACGGCAAGCCGGCCATCCTGCAATCGCGCGCCATCGACGAAACCGGCTACGTGCAGCCGACCTACGGCCAGCTGCGCAAGGTGCGCGGCACCAAGTCGATCTATCACAACAATGCCATCCAGTCCTGGAAAGTGGTTGAAAGCGGGGAGATTACGAATGTCCAGGTTCTCTAAATCGGTTCTGGTTTTAGCCCTTTTCGGGGCGTCCACCGCAGCACTCGCCTTCGATAACTTCAAAGGCGTCGGTCGCCAGGCCACGCCGGCCGAAGTGAAGGCCTGGGATATCGACGTGCGTCCCGACTTCAAGGGCCTGCCCAAGGGATCGGGCAATGTCGAGCGCGGTCAGGAATTGTTCGAGGAAAAGTGCGCTTCCTGCCACGGCTCCTTCGGTGAGTCGAACGAAGTGTTCACCCCGCTGATCGGCGGCACGACGGCCGAGGACATCAAGACCGGCCGGGTCGGTGGCTTCGTCAAGGGCGAGATTCCGCAACGCACGACCTTCACCAAGGTCGCGACCATCTCGACCATCTTCGACTACATCCAGCGCGCCATGCCGTGGACCGCGCCGAAGTCGCTGAAGCCGGATGACGTCTACGCCATCCTGGCCTACTTCCTGAACCTCGCCGAGATCGTTCCGGCCGACTTCACCTTGTCGGACAAGAACATCGCCGATGTGCAGAAGAAGATGCCCAACCGCAACGGCATGACGACCGACCACGGTATGTGGCCCGGCCCGTCGGCCAAGAAGGGCGGCATCGGCAACGGTGGCATTCCGGATGTCAAGAACGTCGCCTGCATGAAGAACTGCAAGAGCGAAGTGCAGATCGGTTCGACCCTGCCCGATTACGCCAAGACTGCTCACGGCGAGCTGGCCGAGCAATATCGAACCTTTGGCCCGGTCCGTGGGACCAAGACCCTGGGCGCGGCAGCGGCCAAGCCGGTGGCCGCCCCGACGACCCTGGATCTCGCTACCAAGAGCGGCTGCATGGCCTGCCATGGCGTCAACAACAAGATCGTCGGTCCGGGCTTCAACGAAGTCGTCGCCCGCTACAAGGATCAGCCGGATGCCGATGGCAAGCTGGTGGCCAAGGTCAAGGCCGGTGGTCAGGGCGCCTGGGGCACCATCCCGATGCCACCGAACGCACATATCAAGGACGAGGATCTGAAGACACTGGTCCAGTGGATTCTGTCCGGAGCCAAGTAAGTCAATTTTTGAGAGGAGAAGTCATGAACAATCAACGTCGTAATGTACTGAAGACTGGCTCCGGCGCTGCCCTGATGGGTGTGCTGGCCGCCGCGGGCATCATCAAGCCGGGCCTGGCCCTGGCCGAGTGGAACAAGGCTGCCTTCGACGCGAAGAGCATGGCCGACACGCTGAAGGCACTGGGCGCAGCTTCCCCGGCCGACAGCAAGGATGTCCAGGTCACCGGTCCGGACATCGCCGAAAACGGTGCCGTCGTGCCGGTTGGCGTCAGCTCCACCCTGCCGGGCGTGACCATGGTCGCTATCCTGATCGAGAAGAACCCGAATGCGCTGGCCGCTTCCTTCGTGCTGCCGGAAGGCACCGAAGCCAACGTCCAGACCCGCGTCAAGATGGGCCAGACCTCCAACATCTACGCCCTGGTCAAGTCGAACGGCAAGTTCTTCATGGCGACCAAGGAAATCAAGGTCACCCTGGGCGGCTGCGGCGGCTAAAAACGGGGTCAAGGCTACTGCGCTCGTCTGAACCGCGTTGCGATTGTTCGCCGTGCAAATTGCACTGTCTCGCAATTGCGCCTTGTTCAGCCATCGCTCGCTAGGCCTTTCCTCCCGTTTTACTCATTGAATTTAAGGAGAAATACTCATGGGCAATCCGATGAAAATCCGCGCCGCCAACAAGGACGGCGTTACCGAAGTCAAGGTTCTGATGAGCCACGAAATGGAAACCGGCCAGCGCAAGGATGCTGCCGGTGCGATCGTTCCGGCCTGGTTCATTACCGAGCTGTCCGCCAAGCACAACGACAAGGTCGTGCTGGCTGCCGAATTCGGCCCGTCCGTCTCGAAGAACCCGTACCTGGCGTTCAAGTTCAAGGGCGGCGCCAAGGGCGACAAGGTCGTCGTGTCCTGGAAGGACAACAAGGGTGACAGCCGTACCGACGAAGCTGCCATCGCCTGATTGGCACGATTAAAGCGGCAGTAACGTAGCGTAGACTGCGGCTGCCGTTCATAACCCCCAGGAGGAATTGCAATGAACCAACGTTTGACGAAAACGCTGGTCGGTCTGGCTGTCGCGACAGCCTGTATCGGCAGCGTTTCGGCACAAGACAGCAAGGTTGCCGACGAACTGGCCAAGTACCGCGAGGCGCTGGCTGATGGCAACCCGGCCGATCTGTTCGAAGCCCGTGGCGAAGGTCTATGGACCGAAAAGCGTGGCCCCAAGAAGGCTTCCCTTGAGCAATGCGACCTTGGCATGGGCCCGGGCAAGCTCGAAGGCGCCTACGCCAGCCTGCCGAAATACTTCAAGGACACCGGCAAGGTCATGGACGTCGAGTCCCGTCTCGTCCATTGCATGATGACCCTGCAAGGCTTCACCTACGAGCAGGCGACCAAGAACTGGTTCTCCAAGCCGGGCACCGATTCGGATATCGAGGCGCTGGTCACCTTCGTCGGTGCCAAGTCGAACGGCATGAAGATCAACGTGCCGGCCAAGCATCCGGAAGAAGCCAAGATGGCCAAGATGGGCGAATACATCTTCTACCGTCGCTCCGGTCCGCAGGATTTCTCCTGTTCGATCTGCCACGGCCAGGAAGGCAAGCGCATCCGCCTGCAGGAACTGGGCAACCTGACGACCCAGGATGGCGCCGGCACGGCCATGAAGACCTGGCCCTCCTATCGCGTCTCGCAAGGCGCGGTGTGGACCATGCAGCGTCGCCTGATCGACTGCATGCGCCAGGCTCGCTTCCCGGAGCCGAAGTATCTGGCCGACTCCATCGTCGCGCTGGAAACTTTCCTGCAAAAGAACGCCACCGGCACCGTCATGGAAACGCCGGGCATCAAGCGCTAAGAGGGGATAAGACATGAAACTGAAATTTGCCCTTTTTGGCCTGTGCACCGCAGCAGTGAGCGGTATCGCCTTCGCCGGCAAGACCGTCGAGGCACCGGGCGGCCAATTCGCCGCCGAGGCCGAGCAGATGTTCCGCGATTCCTTCCGCGAGGATGGTCCGAAGGAATGGAAGCTGCGCCTGATGCAGGACGAGACGATGCAGACCTGCGGCACCTTCCGCGACAACCCGCCGCGCAAGGTCGGCGAGAAGCTGGAAAAAGCCAACAAGGCGACCATCCAGTACCCGGCCAGCGGCAAGCTGATGGGTAACTGGAAGGAAGGCGAAAAGCTCGCCGCGGTCGGTACGGGCGGTCACATCGGCTTCATCCAGCCGGACCCCCCGGGTCGCGTCAAGGGCGGTAACTGCTACGCCTGCCACCAGCTGGCCAAGAAGGAAATCGCCTACGGCACCATCGGTCCGAGCCTGCAACATTTCGGCAAGATCCGCGGCAACACGCCGGAGATGGTCAAGTACGCCTACGACAAGATCTACAACTCCAACGCCTTCACGGCGTGCACCAACATGCCGCGCTTCGGCCTGCATGGCTGGATCACCCCGGAGCAGATCGCCGACATCGTGGCTTTCCTGATGGACCCGGAATCGCCGGTCAACAAAGATTAACTTGCGTGATTTTCCGGCGGGGCGACTCGCCGGACTTTTTTACAGGACACAAACATGAGCATGAATCGTCGTGAATTCCTGCAGGTGCTGGCCGTTGCGGCCGCGGGTGGCATGTCGCTGCATAGCGAGCTGGCCATGGCCGAAAAGGGCGCCGCCAAACTCTACGATCTGCCGAAATTCGGCAACGTCAGCCTGCTGCACATTACCGACTGTCATGCCCAGCTGCTGCCGATCTATTTCCGCGAGCCGAACGTCAATCTCGGTTTCGGCGAACAGTTCGGCAAGGTGCCGCATCTCGTTGGCGACAACCTGCTCAAGCATTTCGGCTTCAAGCCGAACAGCATCGAGGCGCACGCCTACACCTATCTGAATTTCGAAAAGGCCGCCGAAACCTACGGCAAGGTCGGCGGCTTCGCCCATCTGGCCACCCTGGTCAAGCGCATGAAGGCGACCCGTCCCGGCGCCCTGCTGCTCGACGGCGGCGACACCTGGCAGGGCTCCGGTACCGCGCTGTGGTCGAACGCCCAGGACATGGTCGATGCCTGCAAGGCCCTCGGCGTCAATGTCATGACCCTGCACTGGGAATCGACCTACGGTGAGGCTCGGGTCAAGGAAATCGAGGAAAAGGATTTCGCCGGCCACATCGACATCGTCGCCCAGAACGTCAAGACGGCCGATTTCGGCGATGCCGTGTTCAAGCCCTTCGTCATGAAGAACATGAACGGCGTGCCGGTCGCCATCATCGGCCAGGCCTTCCCCTACACGCCGATCGCCAACCCGCGCTGGCAGACCCCGAACTGGAGCTTCGGCATCCAGGAAGAAAACATGCAGAAGACCGTCGACGAAGCCCGCGCCGCTGGTGCGCAGGTCGTCGTCGTGCTGTCGCACAACGGCA
>JAYRUZ010000103.1:0-7128 GCA_041918795.1 Azonexus sp.
CCTTCCAGCGTCAGGCCGGGGGTGCCGGCGAGATCGCCGGACTGGCGGATGGGCGGCTGCACGCCGAGCTTGAACTGCTCGGTCATGGCGATTTCGACCTGGGTTTCCTTACGCGTCGGGCCGAGCACCCGCACATTGGCGATGCGACCCTTGGGACCGACCAGATGCACCTTCTCCTCGCAGGCGTACTGGCCCGGCTGGGAGAGTTCGTGCATCGGCGTCAGTTGATGACCGGGGCCGAACAGGGCTTCGACGTCGGCTTGCGCCAGGTGCACGTGGTGAGCCGAGATTTCGACCGGGATCGGCAGTTCTTCGGGCCGGGCGGCGACGAGCAGGGCGTTGCGCTCGATGGCGCGCAGGGTTTCCCAGGCGACCAGGCGCTCGTCGTCGTTGGCGATGACCAGGATGGTGACCGGCGAATCGTCGGTCGAGATGACGGCGTAGGAATCGATCGCGGTCAGGTTGCGGTTCTTTTCCTCGTCCAGCTTGATGCCCATGTAGCCGAGGCCCTGGCAGGCCAGGCTGCGCACGGCGGCGCTGGTTTCGCCGATGTCGCCGGTGAAGGCCAGCACGTCGATGCCGCCCATGGCCGCGACGTAGGCGCCGATGTTCTTGCGCACTTGATAGCAGAAGGCCTTGTGGGCGAGCAGGGCGCGGTGGTGCCCGTCGGCCGCCGCCGCCTCGATTTCGTGGATGTCGTTCGAGATGCCGGAAATGCCCTTCAGGCCGCTTTCGGTATTGATCAGCGTGGACAGCTGCTCGGTGCTCATCTTGTGCTGTTCCATCAGGTGGATCATCACGGCCGGGTCGATGCTGCCCAGGCGGCTGGGCATGATCAGCCCGTCGGTCGGCGTCATGCCCATGGTGGTGTCGACCGAGCGGCCGTGGTCGATGGCGCACAGCGAGGCGCCGATGCCGAGGTGGCAGGAGACGATCTCCATCTCGCCGAGCGGGCGCTTCAGCACTTCGGCCGACTTCAGCGAGACGTAGCGGTGCGAGGTGCCGTGGAAGCCGTAGCGGCGAATGCCGTGCTGCTTGTACAGGTCGTAGGGCAGGCCGTAGAGATAGGCGTAGGGCGCCAGCGTCTGGTGAAAGGCGGTATCGAACACGGCGACCTGCGGCACGTTCGGGAACAGCTTCATGGCGACGCGCATGCCGGCGACGTTGGCCGGGTTGTGCAGCGGGGCGAAGACGGCGAGTTCCTCGATGTCGGCGATGACGCCCGGCGTGATGACGGCCGAGCTGTGGAACTTGTTGCCGCCATGCACGACGCGGTGGCCGATGGCATTGACGTCTTCCGGATGGAAGGCGAAGGCCGGGCCGAGCAGGGCGCTCGCTTCGCCGATCACCTTGAACAGGTCGGAAAGCTTGAACGGCACGTGCTCCAGGGTCTTTTTCTGCGTACCGACGCTGACCGTGATGTGCGCTACCTGCTTGTCGGCGTTGTCGATCACGCCGTGGATGTCGGCGCCGCTTTCCTGCGTGTCGTAGATGCCGAAGTGGATCTGGCTGACGCCAACGTTGAGCACCACCACCTTGCCGGGCTGATTGGTGGTCAGCGACAGGGTTTCGGCGACCTCGGTTTTTGCCGTTTTTCCGTGGTGCACCGCAGTAATGCCGTCGGCGGCCATGGCGATGGTGCGTTCTGCCAACAGGCGCGACAGATAGGCGACGGCCTTGGGGTTGATCAGGATGTGCGCGTTGAAAACGTCCTGCGGCACCATCAGCACGAAGCAGCGGTTGCCGGCGATGACGTCGGCGGCGATCTTCTCGCCGGTGAGCAGCGACATGACGCCATAGACGTCGCCCGGTTCGAGCTGGGCGATCACCGAACGCGAACCGTTCTGGTCGGTCACCGAAATCTCGGCGTGGCCGCTGATCATGATGCCCATGAACTGGCTTTCGTCACCGGTTTCGAGCATGGCCTCGTTGCCCTCGAAGGTGGCGAGGCGGGATTTGATGACGATTTCCTCGACCTTGTCGGCCGGGAAGCTCTCGAACAGGGGAACTTGCTCGAGGAAGAAACGTTTCAGGTCGATGTCGCTCATGCTGTATCTCCGCCTTTTGGGCGCAATGTTATGTGCTTAAAGACTAACACTTTTGTTGCGGTGCAGCAAAGTGGGGTTATTACGTATTTCGGTGGTCGCAACTTTTTCGCGAAAGCGTCATCGATTTCTGCCAGAATTCCATCTTTACCAACGAATTACCGTGGATTCCGCATGAGCTACAAAGTCTTTGTCGACGGTCAGGAAGGCACCACCGGCCTGCAGATCAACGAATATCTCGCCAAGCGCAGCGATATCGAGCTGCTCAAGATCGATTCCGACAAGCGCAAGGATCTGGCCGAACGCAAGCGCCTGATCAACGCCTCCGATGTCACCTTCCTGTGCCTGCCGGACGATGCCGCCAAGGAATCCGTGTCGCTGGTCGACAATCCGAACACCTGCATCATTGACGCCTCGACCGCGCACCGCGTCAATCCGGCGTGGACCTTCGGCCTGCCCGAACTGGCCAAGGATCAGCGCGCCAGGATCAAGGCCAGCAAGCGCATCGCCAACCCCGGCTGCCACGCCACCGCCTTCATCCTGGCGCTGCGCCCGCTGGTTGCCGCCGGCCTGTTGCCGGCCGACACGCAGATCGCGGCCAATTCCATCACCGGTTACTCCGGCGGCGGCAAGAAGATGATCGCCGACTACGAGGCCGCCAGCGCCAGCCCGACGCAACTGAAGGCGCCGCGCTCCTACGCCCTCGGCCTGGGCCACAAGCACCTGCCGGAAATGCAGGCCTACACCGGCCTCACCGTCGCGCCGATCTTCCAGCCCATCGTCGGCCCCTTCTACAAGGGTCTGGCCGTGACCGCCTACCTGCATCCGCAGCAATTCACGCGCAAGGCCAGCCCGGCCGACGTGCAGAAGATCATGGCCGACTATTACGCCGGCGAAGCCTTCATCCGCGTCGCCCCGCTCGATCTGGAGGCCAATACCGACGGCGGTTTCTTCGATGTCGAAGCCAATAACGACACGAACCGCGTCGACCTGTTCGTCTTCGGCAACGAGGAGCGCATGCTCGTCGTCGGCCGTCTCGACAACCTGGGCAAGGGCGCATCCGGCGCCGCCGTGCAGGCGATGAACGTGCATCTGGGTGTCGAGGAAAGTCTCGGCCTGGTCTGAGCGACACCGCACCAATGAAAAACCCGCCGGATGGCGGGTTTTTTGTTTGTGCTTCCGGTGCGTCGCCGCACTGGGCGCGGTCGTTCAATGCTTCTTTTCGGGCGGCGCTTCCGCCGGCGTCTCGGCTGCCGGCATCTCAATCTCGGTCAGGGTCAGGAATCCGTCCTTGTTATTGACCACCTTGTAAACCGCATTCGGCTTTTCGCTGGCTTTCTTCAGCACGTTCTGCCATTCCACTTCGGCGCTCTTCAGCCCGTCGATCTTCTTGTGTACCGAGGCGATGCTCTCGGCCAGGTCGGTTTTCAGCTCTTCGTTGAACTGCTCGACTTTTTTGGCCGTCGGGTTCATCGCCAACAGGATGGTGTTGGCCAGCGACAAAACCATCGCGCCGGCCGCCAGGCCGATGATGATCTTGCTGCTGCCGCCCTCCTTGGCTTTGACCGGTGCGCTCTCGGCAGGTGCGTCGCTCATTGTTCTCCTCCTCGAATTGCGAATTCTGATGAAATTGCAGCATAAGTGCGTTTCATCGCATTGTCAGCAGATTCACCTCGATCCCGTCCCGCGCGGTGGCGAAATGGCAACGCATGATTCCCGTTCTCGGCGCGTTCATGGGGGCTTCGTCAGCCACGCCTGTTCTTGCGCAGCGAGAGAACGACCGAGGTGCCGATGATGGCTGCCACCACGCCGAGCGAGAACAGGATGGGAATCTTGAACAGGTCGATCAGCAGCATCTTGACGCCGATGAACATGAGCACCAGGGCCAGGCCGTACTTGAGCAGCGAGAAACGGTCCGCCATGTCGGCCAGCAGGAAGTACATGGCGCGCAGGCCGAGGATGGCGAAGATGTTCGAGGTGAGGACAATGAACGGGTCGGTGGTGATGGCGAAGATGGCCGGGATCGAATCGACCGCAAAGATCAGGTCGGAGAGTTCGACCAGGACCAGAGCGAGAAAGAGCGGCGTGGCATAGCGGACCATCTTGCCGGCCTGTTCCTGCGTGATGAAGAAATGTTCGCCGTGCAATTCGTGGGCGATGTTCAGGTGGCCGCGCAGCCATTTGATGACCGGGTTGTTGGCGAGGTCAGGTTTTTCGTCGGCGAACCACCACATCTTGATGCCGGTGAACAGCAGGAAGGCGCCGAAGATGTAGAGAATCCAGTGGAACTGGGCGATCAGCCAGGCGCCGGCAAAGATCATTATCGTCCGCATGACGATGGCGCCGAGCACGCCGAAGACCAGCACCCGTTTCTGCAATTCGAGCGGAATGGCGAAGAAGCCGAAGAGCATCAGCCAGATGAAGACGTTATCGACGGCCAGCGATTTCTCGATCAGGTAGCCGGTGATGAACTCCAGCGTCTTCTGGTTGGCGATCTCGCGCCCGACGTTGGCGTCGAGATACCACCACAGGCCGGCCGCGAACAGCATGGATACGCTGACCCAGACGACGGACCAGGTGGCCGCCTCGCGGAAGCTGACGCGGTGTTGCTTGCCGCCGCCGACGAGGAGGTCGATGGCCAGCATGAACAGCACGATGACGGCGAAACTGGCCCAAAGCCACGGGTTGCTGATGTTTTCCATTGTTATCGCTGAAGTCGAATGCTTATCGGATTGATGTCAATTGGCCGGCCGCCCGGTCCGGCCGGGCGTCAGGCCGAACCGGCGTCACGCCGCCAGGCCTGGGCGGCGCTCTTCCAGTATTGCAGTTCCTCGCGCGAGAGGTGGCCGTCGCTCTGGATCAGGGCGGAAATCATGCCCAGCAACTGACTCTGCGCTGCGGGTTCGCTGATCGCGCTGAACAGCCCGGACAACAACGGGCGCGGAATGGACAAGGCATCGCCCTCGCGCGGCAGGCGAGCCAGGTCTTCGCACAATTCGTGCAGCACGCGGACGAAGCCTTCCCGGCCGATACCCAGGGTTTCCAGCGTGTGCGGGCGGTTCAGCGCCATCAACTCGTATTCATCGATGTCGCCATCGACCACCAGGGCGAGGACGATCAGGCGGGCCTTCGCTTCCGGGCTATCGTCCGGATAGTTGCGGAAACCGGCTGGCTGGGTGAAGTGTTCCGGGTGAAGAATGCGGGCTTGCTGGGTCATCATCTCGAGGTCCTTTCGTTTTCATGCCTGACCGAGGGCGGGAGGCAGGTGTTTCAACTCTAGGCCGCTTCGACTTGCCAAGAAATGCAGTTAACCCGATGGGATCGTTCCGTTTTATGGAAGTCATCTAGCGGAACTTGCCGGGACGCAGTACCCCAACGTCGCTGACGAAGGCGACCAGTCCGTAGCTGGCGAAATAGTTGTCGGCCAGCATGTCGAGGGCTGCATCGAGCACTTGGGCGTCGCCCAGGATCTCGATACGGATGTTGGCGCTTGAAGGCCACAGCGCATCGCGGTCGCCGTGCTCGCCCTGGCCGCGGGCTTCGGTGATGGTGTAGCCGCGGATGCCGAGTTGGTGCAGGCGGACGAGCAGGGTGCGCTCGATCTCGGCTTCGCAGACGATGGTCAGCAGGCGCTTGGGGTGGAGTTTCGGATTCATTGGAAGTCTCCGGCAAGGCGAACGGCCATCTGGTGGTAAAGCGGAATGCCGATCAGCAGGTTGAAGGGGAAGGTGACGCCGAGCGCGGCCCCGATTGACAGGGCCGGGTTGGCCTCCGGAATGGCGATGCGCATGGCGGCCGGCGCGGCGATGTAGGAGGCGCTGGCGAAGAGGGCGGCAAGCAGTACCGAGCCGCCGATCGACAGATCGAGCAGGTGACCGACGGCCAGGCCAAGGCCGGCCCCGGCCAGCGGCATGGCGATGCCGAAGCCGATCAGGAAGGCGCCGGCCTTGCGCAGATCGCCCAGGCGGCTGGCGACGACCAGGCCCATTTCGAGCAGGAAGAAGGCCAGCACACCCTTGAACAGGTCGAGGAAGAGGCGGTCGAGCGGCTTGATGCCTTCGGGGCCGGCCACCCAGCCGATGAGCAGGCCGCCGATGAGCAGCACGATGCTCTTGCCGGACAGCACTTCGCGCAGCATCGGACCCCATTGGCCGGAATTGCTGCCGCGTTTGGCCAGGATGGCGCCGATCAGCAAGGCGGGGAATTCCAACAGGGCGAGGAAGACCACCATGTAGCCCTCGTAGTCGACCTCGTGGCGGGACAGGAAACTGGCCGCCACGGCGAAGGTGACGACGCTGACCGAGCCGTAGTGGGCCGCGATGGAGGCGGCATTGGCGCGCGAGAGTTTGCCCAGGCGATGCAGGATGGCGAAGGCAACGAGCGGAATCAGCGCCGCCGCCGTGAGCACGACGGCAGCCTGGCCGGCCAGGCTGAGCAGTGGGTAGCGTGCCAGTTCGATGCCGCCCTTGAGGCCGATGGCGAGCAGCAGGAAGATGCTCAGGGATTCGTAGAGGATGGCCGGGATCTTGAGGTCGGAACGGACGATGCCGGCCAGCAGGCCGAGCAGGAAGAACAGGATGACGGGTTCGATGGGCATCGGGAGACTCGTATTTCTTGGAATTGGACGGTGCGCACTATCGCCTTGCTAAAGCATTAAGTCCAATTACAATATTTCGTAATTTGTATTTGTTTAAACTTATATATGACGCGTCGCCGTATTACCCTGCGCCAGCTGGAAACCTTTGCCGAAGTGGCGCGTTGCATGAGTTTTTCGGTCGCTGCCGAGAAGCTGCACCTGACGCAGCCGGCCGTCTCCATCCAGATCAAGCACATCGCCGAGGCGATCGGTTTGCCGGTGTTCGAGCAGACGGGCCGGGAGATTGCACTGACCGCCGCCGGCCAGGAACTGCTGGCCACGGTGCGCGATCTGGACGATGCCTGGAACCGCTTCGAGTCGGCCATTGCCGACCTCAAGGGCTTCAAGCGTGGCAAGCTGCGCGTTGCGCTGGTGACGACCGCCAAGCACTTCCTGCCGCGCATGCTTGGCCAGTTCTACCAGCGCTATCCGGATATCGAGATCGAG
>JAYRUZ010000104.1:0-7036 GCA_041918795.1 Azonexus sp.
CAACGCGACCGCCTGGGCAAGATCGAGACGGCCGGCCAGCATCTGCTGGCGCTGATCAACGATATTCTCGACCTGTCCAAGATCGAAGCCGGCAAGCTGGTGCTGGAAAAGGTGCCGCTGCATGTCGGCGCCCTTGTCGCCGACGTCGCCTCGATCGCTTCCGAACGGGCGCAGGCCAAGAGCCTGCAGATCAATGTCAGCACCGAAGGCTTGCCGCGCAATCTGCTCGGCGACCCGACCCGTCTGCGCCAGGCGCTGCTGAATTACGTGACCAATGCGATCAAGTTCACCGAAGTCGGCGGTGTGACCCTCCGCGCAAGATTGTTCGAGGATCGTGGCGAGCAGGTAATGTTGCGCTTCGAGGTGCAGGACAGCGGGCCTGGCATTCCGGAGTCGGTGCAGGCCCGTTTGTTCAGCGCTTTTGAGCAGGCCGACAACTCGACGACACGGCAGCATGGCGGCACCGGCCTGGGCCTCAACATCACGCGCCGACTGGCGCAGTTGATGGGAGGAGAGGCGGGCGTCAGCAGCCGCGTGGGCGAGGGCAGTCTGTTCTGGTTCACCGCCTGCTTGAGCAAGGGCGAGCTCGCCGCGTCAGAGGCCGAAGCTGTCCGGGGAGAGGTGGCTCAAGACGAGTTTGCCGGCGTGCGTATCCTGCTGGTCGAGGACGAGCCGATCAATTGCGAAATCGCCGTTGAAATTCTCCAGGATGCCGGCTTCGTCGTCGATGTGGCGGAGGACGGCGTCGAGGCCGTGCTCAAGGCCGGCGAAAGCAACTACGGGGTGATCCTGATGGACATGCAGATGCCGCGCATGGACGGCATCGAGGCAACGCAGCGCATCCGCCGCAGCCAGCGCGGTGCCCGCGTGCCCATCGTCGCCATGACGGCGAACGCCTTCGCCGAGGATCGCAGCCGCTGCTTCGATGCCGGGATGGATGATTTCCTGACCAAACCGATCAATCCCGAGGTGATGCTGGCCAGCTTGCGGAAATGGTTGTCCGTGCCGCGTTGAGCGGTGCGGTGGCCGAATCCGGAATCTTCGTCGGTCGTCCGCTGGGCGAAAAAAAGGCGGGAGCATGGCTCCCGCCCAAGCGGAGTCTGCCCAGTTGGCGTTCAGGGCAGGAGGAAAGACGCTTTCTCGTGGACCTTGATATCCGGGTTGTCCATCGCCGTGATCGTGAAATAAATGCGGTTCGAGCCGGTCTTGCCAGCTTCTGGCGGCACGCGAACGACGGTGTTGTAGGACTGCAGCGCCGCAGCCGGCACATCGACTTCGCCGTCGCCTTCGATTTCTGCCCCTTCGAGGCCGTCCACCGCAACCTTGTAGCGATGTGAGTGCTCCTCGGTGTTCATGATCTGCAGCATGAAGACGTTCTCGATTCGGCCATCTTCGGCTTCGCGGGCGAGCACCGAGCGGTCGCGGATGATGTCCACCTTGAGTGGAATGCGGTGCGTCAGCGCCCAGCCGGCAATGATCATGATGACCGCCAGGATGGCCGTGTACAGCAGGATGCGCGGGCGAACGATGTGGCCGAGGATTTCCTTGCGACTCAGGTGCTTTTCCATCGCACTCTCGGTCGAATAGCGCACCAGGCCGCGCGGCAAGCCGACCTTGTCCATGACCTGGTCGCAGATGTCGACGCAGGCGGCGCAGCCGATACACTCGTATTGCAGGCCGTTGCGGATGTCGATGCCGGTCGGGCAGACCGTGACGCACTGGCCGCAATCGACGCAGTCGCCAAGCTGGCTGGTGTCGGCGCCTTTTTTGCGGAGGCCGCGCGGCTCGCCGCGCTCCGGATCGTAGGTGATGATCAGCGTATCCGGGTCGAACATCACGCTCTGGAAGCGGGCGTAGGGACACATGTACTTGCACACCTGCTCGCGCATGAATCCGGCGAAGAGCAGGGTGAAGCCGCCATAGAGGAAAATCCACACCGTTTCCCAGGGGCCGAGACTGTTGGTCAGCACGTTGTTGACCAACTCCTTGACCGGCGTGAAATAGCCGACCAGCGTGAAACCGGTCCATAGCGACAGCAGGCCCCAGAGCAGAAATTTGGTTGTCTTGATACGGAACTTGCGCGCATCCATCGGCGCCTTGTCGAGTTTCAGGCGGGCATTGCGGTCGCCCTCGACCCAGTTCTCGATCCACATGAACAACTGCGTGTAGACCGTTTGCGGACAGGCGTAGCCGCAGAACAGTCGGCCGGCCACGGCGGTGACCAGGAAGAGCGCGTAAGCCGAGATGATGAGCAGGGCGGAGAGATAGATCACGTCCTGCGGCCAGAAAACCAGGCCGAAAATGTAGAACTTGCGTTCGACCAGATGGAAGAGCAGAGCCTGGCGGTCGTTCCATTGCAGCCAAAGGCCGCCGTAGAAGAGCGCCTGGGTCAGGATGACCAGGGCGATCCGCCAGTTATCGAAATAACCGCGTACGCCCTTGGCGTAGATTTTCTTGCGCTTTTCGTAGAAGGAAATTTTGGCAGGGGCTTCCTGCGACGTGCTGGCTTCGGGCTGGCTCATCGGATCTCTGGCAATGGATGAAGAAGGTTGGAAACCGGGGTGCTGGTCCGGCGGGTATCGGCGTCACCAAAGCAGGCCTGCGGGGCGAACTTAAGGGGGAGGCGGCGCCGACGAATCCTTCGGGTCCAGCACCAGTTCGGTACGACATTGAGGAAAGCGCCTGGGCTGGAGAGGTGGCTCCCCGGTTTCCGCATATCTATTAACAAGATGTGTGCCTGCCTGGTGGTCGAATTTAAACTATAGACAAATCAATTGGTTAACGTGTTTTCGAAAAAAATCGACGGTGCAACTTGTGACTTTGTGCCAATATTGGCAATCTCTAATGTCGTTGCTGACAATTTCGCCATGACTGCCCATTTCCTGAACGAGTTGCTTTCCTTCCTCGACGGCTTGCCCGAGCCGCGCATCGTGATGAATGCCGACTATCGGATCATCGGTGCCAACGCAGCCTATATCCGTGAATTCGGTGGCAAGGAGCAATTAAGCGGGCGGACCTGCTACGAAGTGTCGCACCGCTTCAAGGTGCCCTGCGACCAGGCCGGCGAAGCCTGCCCCTTGAAGCTCAGCCTCGAATCCGGTGTGCCGCAGCGTGTCCTGCACCTGCACCACACGCCGCGCGGCGAGGAACATGTGTCGGTCGAGACGACGCCGATTCGCGACGAAAACGGCGACATCGTCTGTTTCGTCGAAACCATGCGCGTCGTACGCCAGGCCAGCGGCCGGGCGGCAGCCCAGGGGCTGGTGGGGCGCTCGCCGGCTTTCATGGGCATGCTGGAAAAGATATTGCGCGTCGCCAACTCCAATGCGGCCGTCGTCCTGCTTGGCGAAACCGGTACCGGCAAGGAACTGGTCGCCCGTGCCATTCACGAAGCGAGTGCGCGGGAAGAAGGGCCTTTTGTTGCGGTGGACTGTGCCGGCATGACCGAAACGCTGTTCGAGAGCGAACTGTTTGGCTACGAAAAAGGCGCATTTACCGGCGCGACGCATCGCAAGCTGGGTCTGGTCGAGGCGGCGGCCGGGGGCACGCTCTTCCTCGACGAAATTGGCGAATTGCCGATGGCGCTCCAGGTCAAATTACTGCGCCTGCTCGAAACCGGTACTTACCGCCGGGTCGGCGGGCTCGACTGGCTGCCGGCGGATTTCCGCCTGGTCACCGCCACCCACCGCGACTTGCGCGCCATGGTGCAGGCGGAGACCTTCCGCCGCGACCTTTATTTCCGGATCAATACCTTTCCGATCCACACGCCGGCCCTGCACGAACGCGCCGGTGACATCCCGCTGCTCGCCGAATCTCTGCTCGAACGCGTCGATCGCAAGCCGGGGCGCCGCTTTACGCCAGCAGCGCTGGAGTGGCTGAGCAGCCGGCGCTTCAGCGGGAACATCCGCGAACTGCGTAACCTGATCGAGCGTGCGACACTGCTCGCCGACGGCGAGCGAATCGAGCTCGGACACCTGCAGGACATGGCCGACGATATTCCGGCCAACGTGCTCAGCCGCGAAACGGATTTCGCCGTTTCAGCGGTGTTACCGCTCGACGAACTCGAAAAGCGCTATATCGCCTGGGCTCGAATGCGACATGGGCGAGACTTGCCGGAACTGGCCACCCGTCTGGGCGTCAGCCAGCGCACCCTATATCGCAAGTTGCAGGGGCTGGCCGACGGCTGATTTGCCTTCACTGGGTCTTGCCCGGGGCGCCCTCTGTCGTCCAGTGCTCCAGTCGTTCGAATAGCTGGGCAGCCTTGATCGGTTTCGAGACGTAGTCGTCCATGCCGGCCGCCAGGCATTGCTCGCGGTCCGAATCCATGGCGTTGGCCGTCATCGCGATGATCGGCACGCGCGGCCGGGTCTCGGCATTTTCCCGCGTCCGGATGATGCGCGTTGCGCTGAGTCCGTCCAACTCGGGCATCTGCATGTCCATCAGCACGGCATCGAAAGCATTCAGGTCGAGCAGATGGATGGCTTCGCGGCCGTTGGTCGCCTGGGTCACCCGGTAGCCGCGCCGTTCGAGCATGACGCAAGCCAGTTTGCGATTGACCGGGTTGTCGTCGACCAGCAGGATGTTGAATTCATTGCCCACCATCCCGTTCTGTGGTGCGGCATTCGCCGGATCGCTGGTGGTATCGGCCGAGCTGTCGCTATGGCCGGCGGCTGTCGGATTGGGCAGGGTGAAGTGGAAGGTGCTGCCCTGGCCGGGCTGGCTTTCGACCCAAAGCTTGCCGCCTTGCAGTTCGACCAGCTTGCGGGTGATCGACAGGCCCAGCCCGGTCCCGCCGAACTGGCGGGTGGTCGAGCTGTCGGCCTGGGTAAAGGCGTCGAAAATGTGCGCCAGTCGTTCGGCGGGGATGCCGATGCCGGTGTCGCGCACGTAAAAATGCAGCCTGCTTTCGCCGGCATCGCCACGCAACGGTGCGATGCCGAAGCTGATGTGGCCCTGGCTCGTGAACTTGATGGCGTTGCCCACCAGGTTGACGATGATCTGGCGCAGGCGGATGGGGTCGCACAGGAAGCTGGCCGGCGTGGCTGGAGCAATCTCGCGCTTGAGTTCGAGTTGCTTCGCTTCGGCCAGGATGCTCATTGGCTGTAGTGCATCGCCGACGATGCTCGCCAGGTCGCAGGGAATCTTCTCGATGGTGAGCATGCCAGCCTCGATCTTCGAGAAGTCGAGAATGTCGTTGATGATGGTCAGCAGCGACTCGGCCGAGGTTTTGACGATGCCGACGAATTCGCGTTGCTCGGTGTTCAGGTCCGAATCGAGTACGAGGTCGGTCATGCCGAGGATGCCGTTCATCGGGGTGCGAATCTCGTGGCTCATGTTGGCCAGAAATTCGCTTTTCGCCCGGTTTGCCGCCTCGGCAGCTTCCTTGGCTTGTTCGAGTTCGAGACGGCTGGCTTCGCGTTCGGCGACCAGGCGGGCAATGACTTTGGCCAGGCTGTCGAGGTCGGCTTCCTTGTCCGGCTGGGCCAGGCTGCTGACGTGCAACAGGCTGGCGGCGACTTCTTGCAGCGAACGGATGGCCCGCTCGCGCGCTTCGAGTTCGCTGCGCAGGCTTTCGGCATTGCGCCGCAAGACCTCGAAGGCCGGGCGGAATTCGAGGGGGATGTCTTCAGTGTCCAATGCGGCCGAGGTGCCGGTGATGTGCGGTGTCGCGGGGTCGTAGGCGCGGACGCGTTCCAGCGTGCCGAGCCAGCGCTTGAGCGGAAACCAGATGACGAGCAGGCCGCCCAGCAGGCTGAGCAGGGCGAGGGCAAAGGCGGTACGTATCAGTTGCCAGAGCCCGCCGCTGATGGTCTCCAGCGAGAACTCGAGGCGCAGCACCCCATAGTCCACGCCACCGGCCGAGATGTTGCGGTTGGCATCGAACAACTGCCCGGCGATCTGGTTGCGCAGCCATTCAGGAGCGGGTGTTCGCGTGGCGGTGCGATGTTCGCTCCTGATGGCGGCCCCCTGCAGATCGATGAAGGCCGCCGAGTCGAACTGCGAGCGCAGGATCGCCTTGTCCAGAGTGCGTTGAATGGTGTCGTAGTCACCGATAACCGCACTGTCGGTCACCGTCTGGGCCAGCACTTCAACCAGCATGCTGGCCGAGTCCTGGGCATCTTCGATGGCGGCGTTGGCCTGATATTCGTAGAAGAGGAACAGGCTGCTACCGACGAAAAGCAGCAAGGTCGCCGAATAGAGTGCGTAAACCCGGGTGATCAGGGCTTTCGGCAGCAGGTAGGCGAGCAGCTTCATCGGTGGACGGTTAGCGGACCGCTACCGGGGCGGTCTGGTAGAAGCGGCGGTAGGGTTCGTAGTCGGTCGCGCTGGCCGGCAGGAAGTAGGCTTTCGGGTCGAGCCCGACTTCTTCCGAGGCGCGCTGCAGGATGGCCTTGCCGAGCGGGTCGCGGTGCATGCCGATGAAGGCCGAGGCGACGGCCTTGACGTCTTTTTCGGGCACCTTGCTCGACGCCATCAGGGCGAGGTCGTGGTAGCCCTCGGAGGTCCACAGCACGCGGAATTTCTTGCCTTCACGGACCGTGTAGCCGTCGACCAGGGCCGAGTTGCTGCCGACCGCCTTGGCCTTGCCGGCAAATAGCTGAGCGAAGGCGGCGTTCTGGTTGCCGGCGAAAACCACCTTGACGTCGATGTTGCGGCTGAGCAGTTGGGCGTAGGTAACGCGGTAGCCGATGAAGGCTTCAGGCCCGGCGAAAACGACTTCCTGGCCTTTCAGTTCTTCCAGCCGGGTAATCGGCGAATCGGCCGGCACGGCGATCTGGCCGTAGAGCGGCGGTGTCCAGCGGCGGCCGAATACCTTCCAGCCGAGTTTGTCGCGTTCCGGGCTGAACAGGTGGTTGGAGAAAACGAATTCGACTTCCTGGGCCAGCACGTAAGCGGTGGTGTCGGCCGAGGTGCGGCCGATCTTCAGTTCGAGCGGCACGCCGCTTTTGTCGCTGACGTAGCGGATGATGGGGTTCCAGTAGGCCGCGGTCTTGGTGATATCCCATTGATTGACCGGCGAAAATCGATAGGCCTT
>JAYRUZ010000105.1:0-6936 GCA_041918795.1 Azonexus sp.
TATTTCGAACGCTTCGCCAATATCTGGTGCCATGGCGATTTTTCCGAACTGACGGCGCACGACGGCATGATCATCTACGGTCGCTCCGATGCCACCTTGAATCCGGGTGGCGTGCGCATCGGCACGGCGGAAATCTACCGCCAGGTCGAGCAGTTGCCGGAAATCCTGGAGTCGCTGGTTATCGGCCAGGACTGGCCGCCGGGCAAGAACGACGACGTCCGCGTCGTGCTCTTCGTCAAGCTACAGGAGGGTATTTCGCTCGACGCGGCGCTGATCGACAGGATCAAGCAGCAGATTCGCGCCAACACGACGCCGCGCCATGTGCCGGCGAAGGTGGTCCAGGTGCTGGATATTCCGCGTACGAAGTCAGGGAAAATCGTCGAACTGGCCGTACGCAACGTCGTGCACGAGCAGCCGGTGAAAAACGTGGAAGCGCTGGCCAACCCGGAGGCGCTGGAATTTTTCCGCGCCCGGAGCGAATTGGCCGACTGATCAGGCGCGGCCGAAAACCAGGCGCTGCAACAGCTCCTTGCCCTGGCGGACGAGTTGGCAACTCGTCTGCCAGAGAGCAGAGGTCAGCCAGCCGCAGGCGGCAGCGATGCGCTGGCTGCCGGCCGGGCTTTCGATCCAGCGATGGAAAAGCGTTGCCGCGCCAATGCTGACACCCCAGGTGAGCAACATGCCGAAGATGGCTAAGGTCGGTGAGACCAGCTCGAAGCGGGCGTAGATGGCGTTGACCACCAGATAGACCGGGAAGTGCACCAGGAAGACCGAGAAGGAGATGCGGCCGAGGAAGGCCAGCGTGTCGGATTGCGGCCAGCGCTCGAGCAGGCCGCTGCGGCGGCTGAAGGCCAGGGTGAGGGCGACGACGAGGGCGACCGCGATGCGCAGGCGGAAATCGAGGACCAGGGCGGCGATGCCGACGCTGGCGATGACGCCGGTCCAAAAGGAAAGACGATTGCGGTTCGAGGCCCACCAGGCGGCGGCCCCCAGGCCGTAGGAACCGAAGAAATAGACTGCCCAGTTATCCCAGCCGGCGTCGCGGTTGAACCAGAACAGCGAGGCGACAGCCAGGCAGAGTGCGATGGCCGGAGCGATCCAGCGGCGGCGACCGGCCCACAGCAGCAAGGCGAGCAGCGAGAAAAGCTGGAAGTCGATGGCAACGTACCAGACACCGGCCGACAGCGATTCGACACCGAGGATGCCATGCAGCAGCGTGGCGTGCGCCAGCCACTGACCCAGGCCGGCGCGGGCCGGGACCATGTCGTCGTCCAGCCAGCGGTTGGCAATGGCGGAACAGACGATGGCCAGGGCGAGGGCGCTGAGGAAGGGGATGGACAGGCGCAGGTAGCGCTTCCAGATCATGGCGAAGGGTGAGCGTTCGAGCGCCTCGCCTTGTGGCGAAAGGCCGCGGGCAGCCAGGAAACCGCCGATGACGAGGAAGACCTGAACGGCGATGCGCGCGTAGTCGTAGAGCCAGTCGATCGGTTTTTGTGCCACCTGCTGCACGGCCTCGGTCAGCGGGCCGTAGGCGGCCAGGTGATGGAGGACGATCAGTTGTGATGCGATGCCTTTGAGGGCGTCGATCAGGGGCATGCGGTTGCTTGATTGGCTCATGACGGTGATGTTACACCCGATTGCTGCGGTGCACAAACTCTAACTCGATGTTTTGCTTGATGTTTTTGATGATTTGTCGCGAGCTTGCGACAGGTTTCATCAGAAATAACGCGCCAGGAAGGAATCGGTGTACCGCTCGGGCAAATCTGTCCAGACGCGGTGACCGCTACCAGGAGCGACGGTGATTGCCTGTCCATCCTTGTTTTCCAGTCGCGACAGCGTGAACAACTCGTTGCCTTGCGGATGCACGCATTCGATCCGGTCGCCCAGCGCGAAGCGGTTCTTGACCTCGATTTCCATCAATCCCCGCGTCGTGTCGAAACGCACTGCATCGCCGACATACTGGCTCTTGTCCGACTCCGAATGGCCGCGCAGGTAGTTCTGGTAATCGGCATCGTGGTGGCGCTGGTAGAAACCGTCGGTGTAGCCGCGATTGGCCAGATTCTCCAGGCTGGCCAGCAGGCTGGGGTCGAACGGCCGGCCGGCCGCGGCATCGTCGATGGCCTGGCGGTAGGACTGGCAGGTACGGGCGACGTAATAGGGGCTCTTGGTGCGGCCCTCAATCTTCAGCGAATCGACACCGATCTCGACCAGACGATGCACGTGCTCGATGGCGCGCAGATCCTTCGAGTTCATGATGTAGGTGCCGTGCTCGTCTTCTTCAATGGGCATCAACTCGCCGGGACGCTGCTTCTCCTCGAGCAGGATTTCCTGCTCGCGGTCCGTGTAGAAATTGACCGGTTGGCCGCGCCCCGCAGGAAGTACCCCTGGGGTATCGGAACTTGAGACCTTGTAATCCCAGCGGCAGGAATTGGTGCAGGTTCCCTGATTCGGATCGCGATGGTTGAAGTAGCCGGAAAGCAGGCAGCGACCAGAGTAGGCGATGCACAGCGCGCCGTGGACGAAGACTTCCAGTTCCATGTCCGGGCAGCGCTGGCGAATCTCCGCCACTTCGTCGAGCGACAGCTCGCGCGACAGGATGACGCGGTGCACGCCCATTTTTTGCCAAAAACGGACCGTTGCCCAATTGACCGTGTTGGCCTGTACCGACAGGTGGATGACCTGTTCCGGAAAAGCCTCGCGCACCATGTCGATCAGGCCGGGGTCGGACATGATCAGCGCGTCCGGCTTCAGTGCGACGACCGGTGCCATGTCTTCGAGATAGGTGATCAGCTTGGCGTTGCGCGGGAAGATGTTGCTGACGACAAAAAATTGCTTGCCCAGCGCATGCGCCTCGGCGATGCCTTCACCCAGCTTTTCCAGGGTGCCGAACTCGTTGTTGCGCACGCGCAGGCTGTAGCGCGGCTGGCCGGCATAGATGGCGTCGGCGCCAAAAGCGAAGGCGGTGCGCATCATGTCGAGCGAGCCGGCGGGGGCGAGCAGTTCGGGCGCGGGTCTGGACACGCTGGGCATAGTAAAATTCTGAAAAACCGCGAATTTTACGCCTCATGACCGAAGAGATACTGATCAATTTCACACCGCAGGAAACCCGCGTTGCTGTCATGCAACAAGGGGTCGTGCAGGAACTCCACATCGAGCGGACGGCCAGCCGCGGCCTGGTTGGCAACGTCTATCTCGGGCGCATCGTCCGCATCCTGCCCGGCATGCAATCGGCCTTCGTCGAAATCGGCCTGGAGCGCACCGCCTTCCTGCACGTCGCCGATATCTGGCAGCCGCGTGAAGGTGCCGTCGAGCGTGCGGCCGAGCGGCCGATCGAAAAAATCCTCTCCGAAGGGCAGAGCATCGTCGTCCAGGTGGTCAAGGACCCGATCGGCACCAAGGGCGCCCGGTTGTCGACGCAGATTTCGATTGCCGGTCGCATGCTGGTCTATCTGCCGCAAGAGAAACATATCGGCATCTCGCAACGCATCGAGGCCGAGGCGGAGCGCGAGGTATTGCGCGAAAAGATCACCCGCCTGGTGCCGGAAGACGAGCCGGGCGGCTTTATCGTGCGCACCATGGCCGAGAATGCGAGCGACCAGGAGTTCGTCACCGACATCGCCTACCTGCGCAAGACCTGGGCCGACATTCGCGACAAGGCGCGGGTTTCCGGTCCGCCGACCCTGCTCTACCAGGAGTTGTCGCTTGGCCAGCGCGTGTTGCGCGATTTCGTCAATCCGGAAACCACCCGCATCTTCATCGACTCCCGGGAAAATTTCCAAAAGCTGACCACCTTCGCCGAGGAATACACACCGGCCGTGCTGCCCTTGCTCGATCACTACCTTGGCCAGCGGCCGCTGTTCGAGTTGCACGGGGTCGAGGAAGAGATCCAGAAGGCGCTGGCTCGTCGCGTCGATCTGAAATCCGGCGGCTACCTGATCATCGACCAGACCGAGGCGATGACCACCATCGACGTCAATACCGGTGGTTTCGTCGGCGTGCGCAATTTCGACGACACCATTTTCAAGACCAACCTTGAGGCGGCGGTCACCATTGCCCGCCAGCTTCGCCTGCGCAACCTGGGCGGAATCATCATCGTCGATTTCATCGATATGGAGAACGAAGAGCACAAGAAGGCCGTGCTCGACGAGTTCAACAGGGCTCTGGCGCGCGACCACACCCGCTTGACGGTCAATGGCTTCACCCAGCTCGGCCTGGTCGAGATGACCCGCAAGCGCACGCGCGAATCGCTCGCCCACGTCCTATGCGAACCTTGTCCGACCTGTGGCGGGCGCGGTGAGGTCAAGACGGCACGGACCGTCGCCTACGAAATCCTGCGCGAACTGCTGCGCGAGGCGCGCCAGTTCAATGCCCGCGAATATCGCATCCTGGCGGGGCCGGCGGTGGTCGATCTGTTCCTCGATGAGGAGTCGCAGGCGCTGGCCATGCTGTCCGACTTTATCGGCAAGTCGGTTTCGCTGCAGAGCGAGCCGAGCTATTCGCCTGAACAGTACGATATCGTCTTGATGTAGGACCCAACCGAGGAGAAGAGCATGAACGATCAAGCAGAATTCGATAGCCTGGTGCCGCCGCAGAACATCGATCGCCGCGGATTTCTTGCCGCCGGGATCGGTGCCGGCTTTGCTCTGGCGGTTCAACCGGTGATGGCGCAGACCGCCATCTCGACCGATGCCAAGGGGCTGACTGCGGGCGAGGTACAGGTGCCGGTCAAGGACGGCCAGCTGGTCGCCTATCGTGCGGCGCCGGCCGGCAAGGGCAAGGCACCGGTCGTTCTGGTCGTTTCGGAAATATTCGGTGCCCATGAATACATCCGCGACGTTTGCCGCCGTTTGGCCAAGCAAGGCTATTTCGCCATTGCGCCCGAGTTGTTCGCTCGCCAGGGCGACCCGCGCCAGATCACCAGCATTCCCGATATCCAGGCCAAAATCACCAGCCGGACACCGGATGCCCAGGTCTTCGCCGACCTCGATGCCTGTGTTGCCTGGGCCGGCAAGCAGGGAGGGGAGATTGGCCGTCTGGCCATCACCGGCTTCTGCTGGGGCGGCCGCATTACCTGGCTGTATGCCGCGATGAATCCGCAAGTGAAGGCCGGGGTCGCCTGGTACGGCCGCCTGGTCGGCCCCGAAAATGAATTCACGCCGCGTTATCCGGCACAATTGGCCGGTAGCTTGAAGGCCCCGGTATTGGGTCTATATGGCGGGCTCGATGCCGGCATACCGCTGGAAACCGTCGAGGCGATGGAGGCAGCCTTGAAGCAAGGCAGTCCGGCGGCACAGGGGTCGCAAATCCACGTCTACGACAACGCACCGCATGCCTTCCATGCCGATTACCGGCCGAGTTACCGCAAGGAAGAGGCTGAGGACGGCTGGCAGCGCATGCTCGCCTGGTTCCGTAAACACGGCATGTGATTTCGACTGCGAGGCGTGGCACTTCGTGCTACGCTTCGCGCCTTGTTTTGAGTTCGACGCATCATGACCACCGAAGAAACCACTACCGCCAAGCCGACCGACGTCCGTGCCCTGCTCAAGGATCTGCAGACTCGTTTCGATGTGTTCCGCAATTTCAGCCCGCTGGCGATCGGTATCGACAAGCAGGTATTTGCCGAGTTGCCTGAACTCAGCAAGAAATCGCTCCGCCTTGCCCTGCGCAGCCACACCATTTCGACGCGTTACCTGAAGGAAATGGAAAAAGGCAGCGTCCGCTACAACCTGGACGGTTCGACGGCTGGCGAAGTGACCGACGAAAACCGCCAGCATGCGACTGAGCAATTGCGCGAACGTTTCAAGAAGCAGGCCGAGCAGCGCCGCGCCACCGAGGCCGCCGCCAAGGCAGAAGAGCGCAAGCAGCAGAAGCTGATGCAACTCACCGAGAAGTTCGGCCGCAAGTAAGCACCAGCAAATCCCGGAAATGAAAAAAGCCAGTCTTTCGACTGGCTTTTTGTATTCTGGTGGGGCGTCACAGATTCGAACTGTGGACCTACGGATTAAGAGTCCGCTGCTCTACCAACTGAGCTAACGCCCCAGAATTTCCCTTGACTGGTGGGTCGGGCGAGATTCGAACTCGCGACCAACGGATTAAAAGTCCGCTGCTCTACCGACTGAGCTACCGACCCGGCCCACGGGAAGCGCGCATTATATAGAGCGACACTTGGAGCGTCAACGCGCTTTGTGCTTTTTTGCCAATCAATTTTTCCTAGCTGGCGGCGTAGCGTATGAAATCGACTCCTCGCTCGATCACTTCGCCCAGGGTCAGCGTCGTGGTCAGGCTGCCTTCCAGCGTGATCGCCTTGCCCGGAATGGCCCGGACCTGCGGCGGGACAAGCAGCGACTTGTCGTGCTCCCCATGGATCAGGAAGACAGGAATGCGTGCAGGTGCCTCACCCGGCATGGTTGATTGGCGAACGAAGCGGGCTTCGATCCGGCCGTCGTACCAGTCGAGGCTGGCTTGCAGGGCATTGTCCGGCCGGACCTGCAGGCTGCCGATGATGCCAAGGCGCGGCTTGTCCTTCAGCTTGCTGGCGATCAGGCAGGGCGCTGCCCGCCGTTCGCCGCCTCGCTCTTGCGGCCGCAGGGCGAGACCGTCGAGCAGGGTCCAGTTCTCGCCGGCTACATTGAGTTTTTTTACTGCAGTTGGCAGGCTGGACTGTCGGTCAAAGCCGAAAATCGCCATGCGCTGGTGGGCGATGGCCGAGCTTTGTTTTTCGGCGGCGACCGGAGAGTTCAGGTATTCGCCATTGAAGACGGCAAAGGCATTTTCAGCCCCAAAGGCCAGTTCCAGTTCACCGACTTCAGTCGACACCTGGCCATTGCCCGGCTTGAGCGAAGCCTCAATCTGGTGCAACAGACGGATAGAGGCGTGGCTGGATAACTCGCGCCCGAGTTTGAGCGACTCGGGGGATTCGCCTTTTTCCAGCGCATC
>JAYRUZ010000106.1:0-6890 GCA_041918795.1 Azonexus sp.
AGTCCAAGACCCGTGCCGCCAAAGCGCCGGCTCATGGTGTTGTCGCCTTGCTCGAAGGGATTGAAGATCTTTTCCAGTTGATCCGGCGTGATGCCGATGCCGGTGTCGCTGATGCGGAAGCAGAGGCGGTCGCTTTCCTGAGCGGCCTCGAGGGTGACCGAGCCGCTGTCGGTGAATTTGATTGAATTGGACAGCAGGTTGAGCAGAATTTGCCGCAAGCGCAGCGCGTCGCTCAGGCAATGGACGGGCAGCTTGGCGCTCTTTTTCAGTTTCAGCGCAAGGCCCTTGGCATTGGCCCGCTCCTGCATCAGCTCGATGGTTTCGTCGAGCACGCCGTTCAGATCGATTTCGTTCTGCTCGATCTTCATCATGCCGGCTTCCATCTTCGAGAAATCGAGGATGTCGTTCAGGATGCCGAGAAGCAGTTGTCCGGAATGGGTGATCTTGCTGAAGGCATCGTGTGCCTTGCTGCCTTCCTCGGTGGCCTTCTGGCCAATACGCGCCATGCCGAGAACGCCATGCAGCGGTGTGCGGATTTCGTGGCTCATCTTGGCCAGGAACTCGCTCTTGGCTTTGGCCAAGCGTTCGGCATCCGCTCTGGCGTGTTCGAGGTCGGCGGTACGCAGCTCGACCAGTTGCTCGAGATGGTCGCGATAGACCGAAATCTCGGCATCCTTGCGTTGGTGCTCGGCGATGGCTTCGCGCAGCTCGACTTCCATGGATTTCAATTCGGAGACATCGGTCACCACGCCGAAGATCGTCACGTAATCGCCATTCGAGCGCTCCGGTATGCCTCTCACCAGCAGCCATTTGACGCGCCCATCCGGCAGGCTGATACGGTATTCGAAATGCAATGGCTGCATCGTATCTGCACATTCCTTGAGGGCGCGAAGATAATGCTCGCGATCCTCCGGATGGGCCATTTGGCGGATGATGTCCGAACTGTTCTGAACGTCCGTCGGCGAAATGCCATAGAGTTCGCGGATACCATCGCTGGCGAAAGGGAAATCCCCATGCCCGTCGACATGGATGCGGTACTGGAAAACCATGCCGGGAACGCTGGAGACGATGCGTTTGACCCGCATGTTCGCTGCATGTTCGGCCGCTTTCTCTTCCTCGGCAATGATGACCTTCTGCAGGGCGTTGAAGCTCGCCACGAGGGCGCCCACTTCGTCATTGCGCCGGATCGGGATCGATAGTCGGGGAATCTCGCCCAATCGCATTTTTTCGACGTACGAAAAGGCCTCGCCGAGCGGCGCCAATTGCCGGCGTAGCCAGAACCAGCTGAGGATGCCGGCAAGCAGGGTCAACACGACAGAGATGGTCACCAGCTGATTCTGCAGGCTGGTGATGGGCGCAAACGCCTCCGAAGTCGGGAGAACCGATTGCATCAGCCAGCCGGTCGTGGGAATGATCTTGCTGGAGGAAAGTTCGACGACACCACGCGAACTGCGGGCAACGCCGGAGCCTTCGAAGCCGTTGATGTATCTGTCGTAAACCAGGTTGACTCCCGGTGGCGGACCTTTTTTCAGAACGCGCGCCGGATCGGATGAGGCGACATAGCTGCGGGTTTTCGGGTCGGTGATGATGTAGTCGCCCGTCTGGCCATAACGGGTTCGGCTGATTTCATCGAGGAAGTTCGGCTGGGCCAGATTAGTCACGCCGACGACCGTGCCAATCACCACGCCCTCGCTGTTCCGGATCGGCTGCATCATGGCCACGATGGGGGCTTTCGTATGGCCGCTGAGAAAGGGCTCGGTGACGATCCCGTTTTGACCTGACAAGGCCTCCTGAATACCCGGATAAGCGGAAAAATCGACACCGGAGCGACCGAGTGTTTCAGGAATGCTGGCAATGCCGATCCCATTCCGGTCAGTGACGACTATTCCCCAATTGAACAGGATTTCGGGTACCGGAAAACGTTCGAGCGCCGCTTGCATACCGCTCGCCCCTTGCGCCACATGCGCCGACAGCGCTTGCGCCAGGCTGTCCAGCATGCCCAGGCGTTCCCGTAGCGATCGATCGATTTCCACGGCGATCATCGAGACCGTGGAAAACTGGCGGGCGGAGAGCGAATCTTCCAGTTCGTTGCGCAGGTTGTGCAGGGTCAGCAGAACGGCCGTCCACAGGATCAGCAGGCTCAGTGCCACCATGCCGACTGCAATTCTCGCCCGCAGCGAAACTCGACTCAGCCTTGCAACGATCCCTTCCATGCGCCCCAGTCTCTCCAAACCCAGTCAGCCAGCCAAACTATAACTTTCGGATTAGCTTATCTGTCCCAGGATGTTTTTGCCAGTTCTATCGTATTGCGGTGAATTTGAACCGTATCGTCGATATTCCTGGCATAGCCGCCGGCCATGCTGATGGCGAGCGGCAAATCGGCCTGACGGCAATATTGGAATACCCGGCGGTCACGCTCGCGCAACCCATCGAAACTCAATGCAAGCCGGCCGAGACGGTCGTCGTGGTAAGGGTCGGCGCCAGCCAGGTAGATGACGAGATCGGGTCGAGCCAGATTGAAGGCGGTATCGAGGCCGTGATCGAGGTGCAGCAGGTAGGCTTCATCGGTGCAGCCGTCGGGCAACTCGATGTCGAGGTCGCTTTCTTCCTTGTCGAAGGGATAGTTGCGCGCGCCGTGGATGGAGAAGGTGAAGATGCTGTCGTCGCCGCGCAGGATGCTAGCGGTGCCATTTCCCTGATGGACATCGCAATCGACGATCAGGATGCGCCCGGCGCGCCCTTCGACCTGCATGGCACGGGCCGCAACGGCGGCATCGTTGAAGACGCAGAAGCCCTCGCCATGATCGGCAAAGGCATGGTGCGTGCCGCCGGCAAGGTTGGCCGAGACGCCATCGGCCAAGGCGGCACGGCAGGCGCAGATGGTCGCTCCGGCCGAGCGGCGCGAGCGTTCGACCATGCCTTCGCTCCACGGGAAACCGATGGCTTTTTTTGCCTTTTCGTCGAGTGCACCGCAGGAGACGGCCTGAATGTAGGCCGGATCGTGGGCGCGGGCGAGTTCTTCGTCCGTGGCGGCGTGTGGCAGGTGAAAATCGGCTTCGTTGAATTGGCCGCCGGCGAGCAGCGCCTGACGCAGCCGGGCGTATTTTTCCATGGGAAAACGATGACCCGGCGGTAGCGGCAGGACGAAGACGTCGGTGTAAAAGAGCCTCACGGCCGACGTCCAGGGTGGATCAATTCAGCGTGGCGGAGAGCTTGCGGCGGAATTCGCGGACGAGGTCGTCGTACTGCTCGCCGGCCAGCGCCTCGAACAGGTTGAGCAGGGCGGTGCGGCCAGCACCTTGCTCGTAGAAACGGTCGCGGCTGACGACTTCCAGCGCGGCGTCGAGCGCTTCGCGGAAACGGCTCTGGGCAGCATAGGCCTTGGACAGTTCGAGGCGGGTGGCGTGATCATCCGGGTTGGCTGCCAGCTTGGCTTCGAGCGGTGCGGTGTCGGCCGCGCCTTCAAGCAGGGCCAGGCGGGCGCGCAGGGCGTTGGCGCGATCCGGTTCGTTGGTGTATTCGCCGCCCAGCAGTTGCCTGGCTTCGTCGTTGCGGCCGAGCTGCATCAGCACCTCGATGGCGTCGAGCTGGATGGCCTGATCCTGCGGGTTGGCGTGGCTGGCCTCGACCAGCTTGGCCAGCGCTTCTTCGAGCTTGCCTTCGGCGACCAGCGCGGCGGCTTCCTCGCGCAGATTGCCGCCAGGGCCGGCCGGCAGGACGATACGGTCGAGGAACTCGCGCACCTGGCTTTCCGGCAACGCGCCGTTGAATTCATCGACCAGTTGGCCCTGATAAACCACCTTGACCGACGGAATGCTGCGCACGCCGAAGTGCTGGGCGATTTCCGGGTTTTCGTCGGAGTTGATCTTGGCCAGCAGGAAACGGCCCTTGTATTCCTCGGCCAGCTTTTCCAGCATCGGCTTGAGGGTCTGGCAGGGCTGGCACCACGGGGCCCAGAAGTCGACCACGACCGGCACTTCGAGCGAGGGTTGCAGCACCTTGGCCTGGAAATCTTCGAGGGAAGCGTCGAAAGAGAATTGGGACATGTTGGTTACCTGA
The DNA here is from genome assembly GCA_041918795.1 of Azonexus sp. Lineage (GTDB taxonomy): Bacteria > Pseudomonadota > Gammaproteobacteria > Burkholderiales > Rhodocyclaceae > Azonexus. The sequence goes on from JAYRUZ010000106.1 coordinate 4,060, forward strand.
AATTTAAAGTCGGACGAATTCTACCGTTTGCCGGAAAGCCGCGGGGGCGTGCAGCCGGAAGCTCGGGGCATCACCGGCGAGCCAGTCGGCCAGTTTGAGTGGGAATTCGGGTTGGTCGGGTTGGCCTTCGGCCGTACTCTCTATCAGATGGAGTCGCGCCGGCGAATTATCAAGTGCTTCGTCGCCGAGTAGCAGCCAGTGGCCACGAGCCTCGTTATCCCAGACGTTGAGCTGGGCGCAGAGGACCTGTTGGCAGCGGCCAGCAGCCAGCCACTGATCGGCCAGCATCAGCAGCGTTGCCCAATGCGCCTGGCCATCGACATCCAGCGGGCAATGGCTGACGGCGATCAGGCCGGGCAGGGAGGGCTGAATCTGGGCGGCGGCGATGGCCGGCTGCGTGGCAAGAAAGTCATAAGGCATGGGTTCGCCGCCCTCGGCCATTTCTTCGAGCAGGGCGAGCGTTTCCTGGCGTGGGCCGCTGGTTGATTGCCAGAGCAGCTGCGTCGGCAAGTTGCGCCGCTCCGGCGGCAGACAGGCCAGCGCGCCGACCAAGGCCAGTTGCGTCAGGGCGGCGGCGCGGCGTAAGGGTTTGCCGAGCGTGGCACGAACGGCGTCAGCGAGTTCGGTCGGCGTGAAGGTCTGGCTCAGGCAGGCATGCAGGTGGCTCATGCGCGCTCCACGATCAGGTTGGCCAGGCCGCCGCCGAAGCCGATCAGGTTGAGCAGCAGGCAGTCGATACGACGATTCTCCATGGCCAGCGTGGGCGACAGGCCGATCTCAGGATCAAATTCAGCAAAACCCGGCGTCGCCGGCACGAAACCGACATCGAGGCAGGCGAGCAGGGCACTCAGTTCGGCGATGCCGCTCGCGCCCAGCGTGTGGCCGAGATAAGGCTTGAGCGAGACGAGTGGCGGTAGCGCATCGCCAAACACCTGGCGTAGCGCGTTGGCTTCGGCGAGGTCAGTGCCGGGCGAGCCGGCGGCTTGCAGCTTGATCAGTTGAATATCGGCCGGCTCGGTTTTTGCCGTTTTCAGGCAGTGCACCGCAGCAGCGGCAATCGGGCCGCCTTGCGGATCAGGTCCGGTGGTCGAATAGGCATCGAGGCCGGCGCTCAGGCCGGCGATGCGCCAGGCGCCAGGCTGGGCGGTGAGGTGCACGGCGGCAAGCGCTTCTCCGAGCACCAGGCCGTTGCGCTGGCGGTCGAAGGGGCGACAGGCATCGGGCGAGAGCAATTCCATCGAGGCAAAGCCGGCCAGCGTGCTGGCGTTGGCGAGTTCGACGCCGAGCACCAGCGCGTCGTCGATGATGCCGGCGGCAATCAGCGTAGAAGCGGCATCCAGTGCCGAAAAGCCGGAAACGCAGGCGTTGGAAAAGCAGGTGCGCGAGCCGCTCAGGCCGAGCCAATCCGCCAACTGGCCAGCAAAGGAGGCGCAGGCGCGCGGCAGGTCGAAAGGCCGCCCTTGCTGCTCGAAAAGGCCCATCTGGAACGAAGATGAGGCGATGAACAAAGGCGTGTCGGCGACCAGATTTGGCAACTCGGCGCGCAAGGCAGTACAGGTGGATCTTGCCCGCGCCAGCCAATCGTTCTCGGCAAACGGCAGGGCAAAATAGGGAAAAGTCCGCTCGCCCAGACGGCGCCGAGCACAGGCCGTTTCTCCCGCGCGGATCTCGCCAGCCGCCGCGCTGGCCGAGAGCCCCCGGGCGCTGACCAGCGCATGCGCGGCGAGATGGACTGGGCGACTCATCCGCGCGCGGCGAGCCAGGCGGCGAGATGATCGGCCAGTGCGCCGACATTGGCCATGATGCGGCGGGTTTCCTTGCTGTCCGGCAGGCGCAGGCCGTATTTCTTCTTGATCGCCATCGAGACCTGCAGGGCGTCGAGCGAATCGAGCTGGAGCGGAGCTTCCGGCCCGAACAGGATTTCGTCGTCGCTGATCGAGTCCGGGGTGCAATCCTTGTCGCAGGCTTCGACGATCAGGGCTTTGAGTTCATGGCGCAGGTCGGCGGTCATGGGGTTTCGCGGTGATTGAGCCAGACGGCGGCGAGCAGGGCGGCGGCCGCGCAGGCAAGCAGAAGGGAAAGGCTGGGCAGGATGGCGACGAAGCCGCCGTGGCGCAGCATCACGGTATGGAAGCCGTCGAGCCCCCAGGCCATGGGCGAGAAGGCGGCGACGGTCTGCATCGTGGCCGGCATCATGAACCTCGGCACCATGATGCCGCCGATGGCGCCCATCAGGATGTTGCCGATGCCGCCGACGACCACCGCCTGCTGCGTCGTACGGGCCAGTGTGGCGACCAGCAGGGCGCAGGAAACGGCGGCCAGGCTGACGGCAGCGGCGACCAGCCACCACAGCGCCAGGCTGCCGCCCGTCGGCATGACCAGCGCTTCGCCGCCGAGCAGCGGCACGACATGGATGCCGACCAGCACCATCAGTACCGCCTGAATCTGATTGACCACGAAATACGGCAGCAGCTTGCCGGCAAGGACATGGCGGAAAGGCAGCCCCATCGCGGCCAGGCGTTGCAGCGTGCCTTGCTGGCGTTCGCCGACGAAAAGCGCCGACATCGGCACGACGACGAAGAACATGGCGAAGACCAGCCAGGCCGGCACGTTCTGCTGGACGGAAGAGGGCGGGCGCACGTTGCGCTCGTTCTGCACGGCCTCGCTGAGGATTTCGTCGGGCCAATCGCGTTCGCCGCTTGCACCGGCGGTGGGCAGGCCGAACAGCTTGCCGGCGCTGCGGGTCAGTTCGTCGGCGCGCACCGCGCCCAAGGCGGCCGCCGTCTGGTTGCGGAAAGCGAGTTGCAGCGCCGGATTGAGCGTCGGATCGA
>JAYRUZ010000107.1:0-6830 GCA_041918795.1 Azonexus sp.
CGACTATTGCTGCTGTTGTTATCGTTTCCCTGGCTGCTGCCACCTCCGCCATGGCCGAACAGAAGGGGATGTCCGGCATGTCGGGTATGGAAGGCCAGAAGGGCATGTCCGGTATGTCGGGCATGGGTGGTATGTCCGGCATGGAAGGCATGTCCGGCATGGAAGGCAAGAAGGCCAAGAAGACCCAGAAGCAGGAAGGTATGTCCGGTATGTCGGGCATGTCCGGTATGGAAGGTCAGAAGGGCATGAGCGGCATGTCGGGTATGGAAGGCCAGAAGGGCATGTCCGGTATGTCCGGCATGGAAGGCCAAAAGGGTATGTCGGGCATGGGTGGCATGTCCGGTATGGAAGGCAAGAAGAAGTAATCCACTTGCCCGCGAAATGGGGCAAGATTTCGTCTTGCCCCATTTTTTGGAAGGCGTGCCATGAAGAATAAAAAAACGAATCGCGTGCAGGGCTCCGTGGTTTTTGCCCTTTTTGTGATGTGCACCGCAGCATTGGGCGACGACGGCTTCGTGGCCGGCTTGCGCCCCTTCGAACGTCCGGCGGGAGCACCCGTCATCGTCAGTTTCGACCAGAACACGGCGTGGCTGGCCAAGGCCTTGCGCGGTATCGGCGAGCCGCAGACCGGTGTCGGCTTCCTGAAGGATCAGGGCGCCTGGTACACCCCGTTCACCCGGGCGAACATGCCGGGGCGCTACGATATCCGCGGCCTGCATAAAACCGAGAACAAGAAGGATTGAGCATGGAAAGCCCGAAAACCGGCATCGTCATTCTGGCGCTCGTGGCCGGCGTCTCGCTCGCCGGCGCGTTGCTCGGCTGGAACCTGCGGCAACAGGCCGCCAGTCCGGCGCATTCCGCGGCCCTGCCGGCCGGCGGTGCGGCCAACGATCATCTGCGTGCCACCTACGACCCCATCCATTTCAAGCCGGCCATCGAGTCGGCGACCGACGCCCAATGTCTGGCCTGCCACCGCGAGGTGCTGGAAGACAAGGTGCGCGAGACCTCGCCGGCCGGCATCAAGGCGGCGACCAGCAAGGCCTGGTATCAGCGCATGAGCACCTATCAGGGCGAGCAGGACACTTTCCATCGCCGTCATCTGAGCACGCCGCTGGCCAGGGAACTGATGAACCTGAACTGCACGACCTGCCACCAGGGCAACGATCCGCGCGAGGAAGCGCCGGGTTCTTCGGCGACCTCGGCACCGCAGTCGACGAAGGATTTCACCTTGCGCAAGCAGGTCAATGTCGAGACCACCTGTCTTAAATGCCACGGCCAGATGCCGGTGCAGATCATGGGCCTGCCGTCGCCCTGGCCGGAGTCGAAGGAAATGTTCGGCAACTCCTGCCTGACCTGCCATGCCGCGATCCGCACCAACCGCCATCAGGTGACCTATCTGAAGGCCGAGGCCATCGAGGCGGCCGGCCAGAAGAACGCCGATGTCTGCTACGGCTGCCATGGCGGTCGTTCGTGGTATCGCATCAGCTATCCCTACCCGCGCCACGCCTGGGAAGGCATGAGTCCGGACGTGCCGGTCTGGGCCAAGGGCCGCCCGACCGAATCCGAGGCGCGCTTCCAGCTGCCGCCGTCAGCCAACAAGAAATAACAAGGACCGACCATGGACAAGAAACGTAACTGGCTCGATCTGCTCAACCCGAATCGGCGCAACTTCCTGAAGACCGTCGGCGCCGGTGCGGCGGTCGCCACCACCTCCGGGCTGGTCGAACTGGGCACGGGCGAGCAGCAGGCCCAGGCCTTCGCCTACGAGCCGTATCCGAAGGACGACCAGCTGACCACCGTCGTCACCTCCTGCGACCACAATTGCGGCTCGCGCCACATGCTGGTCGCCCACAAGAAGGGCGATGTCATCGTCCGCCTGTCGACCGACGACGGGCGCTACCAGGAAGGCGGCAAGTTCGGCCTCGATACCGAGCAGATGCCGCAATTGCGCGCCTGTCTGCGCGGCCGCTCCTACCGTTCGCGCCTGTATTCGCCGGAGCGCCTGCTCTACCCGATGATGCGCGTGGGCGAGCGCGGCGAGGGCAAGTTCAAGCGCGTGTCGTGGGACGAGGCGCTCGATTACGTCGCCAAGAAGATGGTCGAACTGAAGCAGAAGTACGGCCCGACGGCGATTCTCGACCAGGCCTATGCCGGCACCTCCTACGGCGTGCTGCACAAGTCCGACCAGATCGAAGGCCTGCTCGCCCGTTTCCTCGGCATGTTCGGCTGCCGTACCAATTCGTGGTCGGTGCCGAGCTACCAGGGCACGACCTTCAGCTCGCGCATGACCTTCGGCACCATCCAGGATGGCAACGAAGACGACACCTTCGCCCATTCCAAGCTGATCATCATGTGGGGCTGGAACCCGGCCTACACCTTCCACGGCGGCAACACCTTCTACTACATGCGGCTGGCCAAGCAGCGCGGCTGCAAGTTCGTCGTGATCGATCCGCAATACACCGACTCGGCGGCCAGCTACGACGCCTGGTGGATTCCGATCAAGCCGAATACCGACGCCGCGATGATGGCCGGCATGGCGCACCACATCTTCGTCAATAACTGGCAGGACCAGAAGTTCATCGACAAGTTCGTGCAGGGCATGGATGCCGGCACGATGCCCAGCCAGTTCAAGGACAAGGAAAATTTCAAGGACTACATCCTCGGCAAGTACGACAACACGCCGAAAACGCCCGAATGGGCCGAGCAGATCTGCGGTGTACCGGCCGCCGACATCAAAAAGCTCGCCGAGATGTATGCCAGGACCAAGCCCGCCGCGCTCAAGGCGAGCTGGGCTCCGGGACGCGCCAGCTATGGCGAACAGTACAACCGCATGGCCGCAGCGTTGCAGGCAATGACCGGCAACATTGGCGTGCTAGGCGGTTGTGCCGAAGGGGTGGGCAAGGGCTGGCATGCCGAATCGGTGGCCTATCCCTACGACCAGTACGCCAACGTCTGGTACGCCTCGATCAAGTCGGACCGTTGGGCACACTGCGTGCTCAACTACCCCAACGTCAAGCGCGAGGAAATCGGCTGCTGGCCACGGCAGGATTCCTACGACGGCAAGATTCCGAACATCAAGGCCATCTTCTGGCACGGCTCGGACTGGTTCAACCAGCTGACCAACATCAACAAGGAAATCGCCGCGATCAAGAAGCTGGAACTGGTCGTCTGCATGGACTCGACCATCACGCCCTCCGGCCTGTGGGCCGACGTGCTGTTCCCTATCGCCACCCACTTCGAGCGGCACGACGTCGCCTTGCCCTGGTACAAGGGGCATTACTACATCCACCGGCCCAAGGTCATCGAGCCGCTGGGCGAAGCGAAGACCGACTTCCAGGTGTTTACCGAACTGGCCTACCGGCTGGAGCAGCTGGACCCGAGCGTCAAGGATTTCGGTCGCCGCTACAACCCCAAGTCGCAGCGCGACTACTTCCAGAACAACGATGCGACCGACGAGGCCTATCTGGTCGATTGGTGGACGAACAAGGTGCAAAAGCACCAGGGCGTCACCATGAGCTGGAGCGACTTCAAGAAGCACGGGGTTTACAAGTTCAAGCTGGACCGGCCGCACATCGCCTTCCAGGACCAGATCGAGAAGGGCATCCCGTTCGAGACGCAGTCGGGCAAGATCGAGATCCTGTCGGGGTATCTGGCCAGCGTGAAGGACTGGACCAAGACCCAGTACGGCTACGAGATTCCCTACATACCGAAGTGGGTCGAGCCCTTCGAGTCGCTGAATCATCCGAAGGCGGAGAAATTCCCCTTCCACATGATCACGCCGCATCCGCGCTGGCGCACCCACTCGATCTTCCACAACATCCCGTGGCTGCGCGAGACCTACCAGCAGGAAATCACCATCAGCGCCCGCGACGCCAAAGCGCGCGGCATCGTTACCGGCGACATCGTCGAGGTGTGGAACGAGCGCGGCAAGGTGGTGGTGCCGGTCTACGTGACCGAGCGCTGCATGCCGGGCGTCGTCGTGCTGTATGAAGGGGCGTGGATGGATCTGGCCAAGGACGGCACCGACCGCGCCGGCAACCCGGATTTCCTGACCCTCGATCAGCCCAGCCCGGCCGGCGCTTTCGCCTACAACACCATACTGGTCGATTTCAGGAAAACCAGCCTCGACCATCATCCCGGCTGGGATACGCAGGCAACGTCACGCTCCATGGTCTTCCGGAGGGACAAGTAATGGTCAAGAAAATCGACAAGGCCGAACTGAAGTCCGCCATCGAGCGCAAGGTCGCGCAGACCTACGAGCCGGTCAAGCCGGCGGTGCAACTCGGCTTCATCCACAACAACGTGGACTGCATCGGCTGCCGTGCCTGCGAAATCGCCTGCAAGGACAAGAACGGCCTGCCGCCGGGGCCGCGTTTCCGCCGCGTCATGTATGTCGAGGGCGGTACTTTCCCGGACGTGCATGCCTACAAGGTCAATATGGCGTGCAACCACTGCGCCGAACCGGCCTGCCTGCCGACCTGCCCGACCGGTGCGATCTGGAAGCGGGCCGACAACGGCGTGGTCGATATCGACTCGACGCTGTGCATCGGCTGCCGCAAGTGCGAGGCGGCCTGCCCCTATGGCGCGCCGCAGTGGGATCCGCAGGAACTGGTGATCAAGAAGTGCAACATGTGCATCGACGAACTGGAGGCCGGCCGCAAGCCTTATTGCGTCATGGCCTGCATGATGCGCGTGCTCGACATCGGTCCGGTCGAGGACATCTGGAACGGCAAGCTGAAGACGACGGCCATCGGGCCGCACGATCAAGTGGTCAAGCAGGTCAAGAACATGGCCAATCCGGCGCTGACCAAACCATCCATCGGCTTCGTGCCGCACAGCAAGGGCAAAGTCGATGCCAAGTGAACTGTTTGTCGCGCTGGCCGACGATCTGGACCAGCTGATCCGCCTGCATGACCGTGAAGTCGACGAGGCAAGCTGGCATGCCTTGCAGGAAGCCGCTTTCCCGATCGGGCTGGCCTTGCCGCCGGTCGATGAGCTTGGGGAGCTGGCCTACGCGAATATGGCCGCCTCACTCAACGCCGGCGTCACCCTCGATTTGTTGGCGGCCGATTATGCGGCCATCTACCTGACCAATGCCTACGGCGCTTCACCCTACGAATCGGTCTGGCTGTCGGACGATCACCTGGCCTGCGCACCGCCGATGTTCGAATTGCGCGAACTCTACGCCGAGGCCGGTTTGCAGGTGGTGGATTGGCGCAGCCGTTTCGACGACCATCTGGTGCTGCAATTGCAGTATCTGCGCCACCAGATGGCCAATGCTGCGGTGCACGCCCCGAAAATGGCAATTTTCATCGACGAGCATATCGGCTACTGGTTCCCGGATTTTGCCTCGCGTGTCGTCATGCAATGCGACACCGCCTTCTACGCCGCGTTGATGGAACTGACCCAGGTCTGGCTGAGCAACTTCCGTCAGTTGTTGGACGACATGTTCGACCTGCCGGTGCCCAAGCGCAACGAAGTGACCGCTCGCATCAACCGCAAGCTGGCACTGGACAAGGCCGAGGTGGCACCCATCCGCTTCATGCCGGGGGCGCAGGGAGCGAGCTGGTAAGTCTGTTCAGCTACCTGCCGTCAGGCGGGCGAACGCCCATTGGATATGCTCGCGCACCAGCGCAGAGGCGTGCTCATGGTGGGCGCACAAAGCGGCCAGGGCTTCCGCGGTGGCTGGCCCGTTGCCCAGTGCCACTGCGATGTTGCGCAACCAGCGCTCGTGGCCGATGCGGCGGATCGGGTTGCCGGCCAGACGTGCGTTGAATTCCGTTTCGCTCCAGGCGAAGAGTTCGACCAGCGTTGCGTTGTCCAGACCATGGCGCGGCTGGAATTCGGCGTCGCCGAGCCGGGCGAAGCGGTTCCACGGGCAGCACAGTTGGCAGTCGTCGCAGCCGTAGATGCGGTTGCCGATGAGCGGGCGGAATTCCTCGGGGATGGCGCCATCGAGTTCGATGGTCAGGTAGGAAATACAGCGCCGGGCATCGACTTCGTAGGGCGCGACGATGGCGCCGGTCGGGCAGGCGTCGAGGCAGGCGCGACAGGTACCGCAATGCTCGGCAACCGGGGTGTCAGGCGGCAGCGGCAGGTCGGTGTAGATGTCGCCAAGAAAGCGCCACGAACCCTGTTGCGACAGTAGCAGCGTGTGCTTGCCGCGCCAGCCGATACCGGCCTGGCGGGCGAATTCGACTTCCATGACCGGCGCCGAGTCGGAAAAGACGCGATAGCCGAAGGGGCCGATTTCGGCGGCGATGGCTTCGGCCAGTTTCTGCAGTCGATTGCGCACGACCTTATGGTAATCGCGCCCCTGGGCATAGCGGGAGATGGCGGCGACGGCGGTGTTGTCAGCGGTTTTTTCGTGTGGGAGATAGTCCACCGCAGCACTGATCACCGTCAGCGTACCGGGGTGCAGCGTTTGCGGCGAGGCGCGCAAGTCGGCGTGGCGGGCCATATAATCCATGCTGCCGTGCCGCCCGGCCGCCAGCCAGGCGCGCAGGCGTTCCGCCGCGACGCCGGGGTCGGCCCGGGCCACGCCGACGGCCGCGAAGCCGAGCGTTGTTCCGGCGGCCCGGATTTTTTCCTTGAGTGCCGCGTAATCCACCGTGGAGTCCTGATCGTGCATAGCCCCGATGTTACCGCCGTTTTCCAGTTGCCCGACGAAGCTGCAACGCAGCGCCTGGGCGAAGCGCTGGCACCGATCCTGCAGCCGGGGCTGGTGATTTACCTTGATGGTGACCTGGGGGCCGGCAAGACGACATTGGCGCGGGCGTTGATTCGAGCCCTGGGCCATGCCGGCCCGGTGAAAAGTCCGACTTATTCAC
>JAYRUZ010000108.1:0-6814 GCA_041918795.1 Azonexus sp.
GCCCAGCCCATGGCCGGGGAAATCATCCAGCAGCTTAAAGCGATGAATTGATGTCCCGGCGGCCGCCATTGCACCGCGGCCGCCATCGCTAGAAGACAAGCCGTTTCCGGCGCATAATTAGCAAATTATCAAGTGCTGACAAAAACATCAGCACTTGCCTTGCCAACCGGAAACTCTTCTCGCGTATATGGACCTTAGCAGCCTGCTCGAAACCTGGGGCGAAACTACCGTCGTTCCGCTGGCCGGCCTGTTGATCGGCACTCTCTTCGGGGCGTTCGCCCAACGTTCCCGCTTCTGCCTGCGTTCGGCCGTCATCGAATTCTGGAATCGCCAGGGCACGGCCAAGGTCGCCATCTGGTTGTGCGCCTTCTCGGCGGCCTTGATCGCCACCCAATCCTTCATCCTGGCCGGCTGGCTCGACGTGTCGCAAGCGCGGCAACTGGCCGCCACCGGCAGCCTGTCCGGCGCCATCGTCGGCGGCCTGCTGTTCGGCATCGGCATGATCCTCGCCCGCGGCTGTTCGTCGCGCATGCTGGTCCTCGCCGCCAACGGCAACCTGCGCGCCCTGCTCACCGGGCTGATCTTCGCCGTCGCCGCGCAAGCCTCGTTGAATGGCGTCCTGTCGCCGCTGCGCCAATGGCTGTCCGGCCTATGGACCATCCAGGGCGGTGCCGCCCGCGACCTGCTCGCCACTGCTCATCTCGGCCATGTCGGCGGCCTGCTCTTCGGCCTCGTCTGGCTGGGCGCCGCCATCCATTTCACCCGCCGCAGCCGCCTGAAGCACCACGAATGGCTGGGCGGCCTGGGCGTCGGCGTGATGATCGCGCTGGCCTGGTTGCTGACCTATTGCGTCGGCACCAATTCCTTCGAAGTCATTCCGGTGCAAAGCCTGTCCTTCACCGGCCCCTCCGCCGACATGCTGATGCTGGTGCTGTCGCCCCCAGGGCAACCGTGGGATTTCGACATTGGCCTGGTGCCGGGCGTCGTCCTCGGCTCTTTCCTCGCCGCGCTGTGGGGCAAGGAACTGAAGCTGGAAGGCTTCAAGGATGGGCTGAGCATGCGCCGCTACCTTGCCGGTGCCCTGTGCATGGGTTTCGGCGGCATGCTGGCCGGCGGCTGCGCCGTTGGCGCGGGCGTCTCCGGTGCCGCCATCTTCGCGCTGACCGCCTGGCTGACCCTGGTCAGCATGTGGCTGGGCGCCGGCCTGACCGACCGTCTGGTCGACCGGCCGCAACATCGGCCGACCGATCTGCCGGCCGAGCCCCTCGCGCCCCAGCCTTAAGCCACGACCTTCTCGTTCGTTACGCTTCGGTTCAAGCCGGAGAGTACGACGCCGGCCAGAATCAGCATGAAACCGAGGCCATGATAGAGTTGCGGCAATTCACCCAGCAGCGGCCAGGCCGCCAGCCCGGTATAAATCGGCACTAGATAGAGCGATACACCCGCTCCGGAAGCGCCGACTTGGGCAACCAGCCGGTCATAGCAGAAGTAGGCGCCCAGGCTGGGCACCACGGCGAGCAGGCCGAGCGCGGCATAGAGGCGGTAATCGCCAAAGTCAGGCAGCTTGCCGCTCACGCCTTCGGCCACGGCGAAAGGCAGCAGGACCAGCGCCCCGCCCCCGATCAGTGCTGCCAGGCGCACGCCACCGGGTAGCGGCACGGCCATCCGGCGTTTGCTCAGCACCGTGTAGGCGGCCCAGCCGCAAGCGGCCAGCAGGACCCACAGATCGCCCTCGCCGATGCGGTAATGGGTGAAAACGAAACCCTCACCGCGCGCCAGCACGACCAGCACGCCACACACCGCGAACAACATGCCGTAAGCGCGAAAGGTCCCGATCGGCGTGCGCCAGAGCAGGCTTTCGATGACGGCAATCATGATCGGGCAGGCAGCGAAGATCAGCGCCACGTTGGCCGCACTGGTGTCGCGCGCCCCGATGTATTGAGCACCGACCGTCACGCCCATGCCGAAGACGGCCAGCGCAGCAAGATGCAGCCAATTGGCACGCAAGGCATGGCGCCACGCCCACAAGCGCGGGGCAGCGACCGGCAGCAGGATCAGGAAAGCCAGCGCCCAACGCCCCCAGGCCAGGAAGAGCGGCGGAATGTTCGCGCTTTCCGCCCAGCGAGCGACCAGCATGTTGACGGCAAATAGCGCCGGGGTGAGCAAAAGCAGAGGCAGGCCGGAAACAAGGGGGTCGCCCCGGTAGCCGACCTGCGTGCGGACGAATACATCGGACATGATGCGCTCCTGAGCGGTTTTCCAAGAGGCCGGCAGCTTCGCAACCGTTCCGGTGAGGTACGGCGGCTCGCCTGACGGCTTGTTTTCGTGCCTTGTGGGCACGGGGAAATATTAGCCACGCAGGAGAAAAATGTGCTTTTGTTTATTCAGTCAAAACAGGCAAAATAGAGAATATTTTCCGCAATTAATGCAATATTTAAGAAGAATCATCCAACAAGTCGCCAATACGAGAAACGCACCATGAAAGAACACCAACTCGACGAGACCGACCGCCGCATCCTGCGCGTATTGCGCGAAGACGGCCGGATCAGCAACCAGAAATTGGCGGAACGGGTCAATCTGTCAGCGACGCCCTGCTGGAACCGGGTACGTGCACTGGAGCAAGCGGGGATCATCAAGGAATACGTCGCCGTGCTCGACCAGCAGGCACTTGGCGTGCCCGACACGGTCATCATCGAAGTGACGCTCGACCGCCACGACGACGATGTCTTCCAGCGCTTTGGCGATGCTTTGGCCGAGATGCCGGAAGTCATGGAGGCTTACCTGGTCACCGGCGAGTACGACTACCTGATCAAGGTGGCGGTGGCCGGCACGGCGGGCTACGAACACTTCCTGCGCCAGCGGCTGTTCAAGATTCCCGGTATCCGCAACAGCCGCTCGACGTTCGCCTTGCGCTGCCTGAAGCGGGTACATTCGGTAACTCCCTGAGCCATCCTGAACCGTACACATCTACCGCCCGGCGAATGCCCATCCCGTTGCATTCCTTGCCCCCAATGTCCTCGGGAATAGCGTTTCCAGGCAGGCCGGGGCGGCGCGGCAAACCCGCCGTACGACCACTGCGTCTACGGCTGCACAGCCGGTTGACGCCCCTACGGGCGATCTACAGAATGGCTATTTGGGCGTACCGCAAAGACTTTCATTTCGCTGGCCGAAATCGCATATATTCACGCCCTTCAATTTTTCGGGAAGACTCCGCGCTCCCCCGTTTTTTCTCTCAGTGACAAACGAATCAAATGCAGGCAAACGATAACTACAATGACTGGCGGATTGGTCTGATCCCCCATATTCCCGGCTTTCCCTTGCCGGTGGTCGGGCTGGTGGCCCCGACTTCCCGGTGGAACGGGACGGTCGGTTTGCATCTCTCGAGTGATGTTGCGCTGCATGTCGGCGCGAGCGAGGTCGTGGTCCAGGACACGAGCTTTGCGGAATTCCATCAACTGACCCAGGAAAGTGCGCTTGGTCAGGTGGTGGCAACCGTGCTGGGCGCTGACGGAACGGTGAATCCCTTCGACCTTGTCGCGGTGACGAGCTACTGTGTGTCCAAGGGAATCAGTTCGGCACCCGATGTCGAGCGGGCGGCCCGGCTGATCCTCGAAGCCTACCGCGAACTGGCGCGGCAAATCCTGGCGCAGAACCAGGCGCGCTTCAACTGACCGATCCGGTTCCCCCGCTTGAAACCCTGGTATCTCTATTTGATCGAATGTGCCGACGGCAGCATCTATACGGGCATCACGACGGACGTGTCAGCCCGCTATGCCGCCCACGCCCGCGGACTGGGCGCGCGTTACACGCGCTCGCATCCGCCCAGGCAGCTTCTGGGCGTTGAAATCCATCCGGACCGATCTTCGGCATCGCGGGCCGAATACCGGATCAAGCAACTCACCGCCGCCGATAAGCGGCTTTACGCTGCGACTCTGACGGCAGAAATTCCTGACGAAAACACTTCCTTGAGCAAGCCGACCCCATGAATACCGATATCGACTACAAGAACAACCCGCTGCACGGTGTCAGCTTGAAGCAAGTGCTGACCGAAATCGTCAATCACTACGGCTATGAACTTCTCTACGCCTATCTGAACATCAATTGCTTCAAGACCAATCCGAGCATCGATGCCAGTGTGAAATTCCTGAAAAAGACGGATTGGGCGCGGGAAAAAGTGGAAGCCTTCTATCTCTACCAGTTCAAGGGGCTGCCGCGCGCTTCGGCCGAGCAGTTCGAACTGCCGCCCAGGGATCGCATCGTTCCCCAGGATCAAAAGCCCGGCCAGCCCGCCGAACTGAGCCTGGAAGATGCCGAGCGATTGCGGGAAAAGCGTGCCCGGAAAGCGGCGCAGCACGACCAGGATGCCGGCCGTCGGGGCGGCATGAGCCAGCGCGCATCGAATCGCCCCAGCGCCCCGCCTTCAGAAAACTCCGACCCTTGGGCGAAGTGGAGAAAGTAAGCCGGCTTGACGGCTTGCCTTACCGTCCCACCAAGGAAATCTCAGCACGATGAACCCCTCCGATCTGACCCGGCAACTGGCCTTCCTCAAGGAAATCGATCGCCTCAAGAGCGTCGTCCGCCTGTCGCCGTTGATCGATCGTTCGCGCCGTGAAAACAGCGCCGAGCATTCCTGGCATCTCGCCCTCTATGCACTGGTGCTCGCCCAGCATGCCGCCGGGTCGGTCGATGTGCTACGCGTCGTCAAGATGCTGCTGATCCACGACATCGTCGAAATCGACGCCGGCGACGTGCCATTCCATGTCCCCGAGACCCACGCCGGCCAGGCCGAGCGCGAACGGCTCGCCGCCGAACGCATCTTCGGTTTGTTACCGGAAGCACAGGCCGCCGAGTTCCACGACCTATGGCTGGAATTTGAAGCCGCCGCAAGCGACGACGCCAAATTCGCCAAGGCACTGGACCGCTTCCAGCCGATGCTGCACAACGCCGCCACCGACGGCGGCACCTGGGTCGAATGCGCAGTGACGCTGGAACAGATCACGGCCCGTTGCCGCCCACCGATCGAAGGCGGCGCACCGGCACTCTGGGAGGCCGCCGCCAACATGGCCGAAGCGCACTACCGCGACCGCCCGGCGCAGGACTGAATTGGCAGGCAAGGCGAATAAAGACCCCAATAAAAATCCCCGCCGCAGCGGGGATTTTTCATTAGGCGACTTACCTTTTCAGGCTCAGCGCGGGAAATACATCCTTGCCTTGTCGAGCTTGTAGGTCCACGGCAGGCCGGCATTCTTCCAGCCATTGACCACACGTTGCCCGACCTTGGCGCCATCCCTGGCGACATCTCCCTCAACGCCCTCGGCCACACTGTAGACCTTGCTGTAACCCGCTGCCATCAGGCGGTCGGCCGCCTTCGAACTGCGATCGCCGGATCGGCAGATCAGGATGATCGTGGCGTCCTTGCCCAGCCCTTTTTCCTGAAGACGGCGCTCCAGTTCCGGCAGGAAGTCCTGGTTCGGTTCCAGTTTGTACATGAAGCGCTTGTCATCCCAATCGCTCATGATTTCGGGATGCTCGACGAACGGCACCAGGGCATCGGCATCGCTCGGCCAACCGACGTACATGGCTTCGGCCCGCGTCCGCACGTCGAAGAAAGCCACACCCTTGGGATTGGCTTTCTTCATGTCATACGCCTGCTGCGGCGTCAGGTAGAGACCGAGCTTGGACTGCTTGATCTCCGGCAACTTCGACCACTCGGTGTTGCCGGGCGTCCAATCTGCAGCATGCGCCAATGACATGGAAGCCAGGGCGGCCGCAAACAGCGCGGCCTGCAGCTTGCTCTTGGGACTCATCAGGCGATCCCCGGATTCCCGGCGGCGCCTTTCAGGGTCGGCAGGTTCAGGTTGACCGGCTTGACCGTCTTGATGTCGCGCAGATATTCGGCCACCACGTCCCAGATCGGCGCGCCGGCGCCCTTGGCTTCTTCGGAGACCGGGGCCCAGCCGGCGACCTTGTAGGTCTTGGCGGGGTCGATCGGCTGGCCCTTGAGCATCATGTTCTGGATGCGGTTGCCCATCTTGGCGGTCGGGTCGCAGGTCCATTGCAGGCCGCCGACGCGCACCATGTCGCCGCCCTGCTGGTAGTAGGGATCGGGGTTGAACAGGTTGTCGCAGACGTCTTCGAGCACGGTCTTGATGGTTTCGCCGGTCATGTTGCTGACCGTGGTCCACGGATAGGTGATGGCGGTCTGGTCGAGCACGTGTTCCATCAGGATGGGCTGGCCCGGCAGCAGCGAGGTGCCCCAGCGGAAGCCCGGCGAGAAGGCGATTTCGGCATCCTTGACCTTCATCAGCGCATTGAGGATGACCTGGTCGAAGGTACCGTTGAAGTTGCCACGGCGGTAGAGCAGGCCTTCGGTGACGGCCAGCTTTTCGTTGAGCTTGGACAGGTAGGGCGCGCGCGCCTTGTCGATCAGCGCCTGCATGGCCTTGTCGGCCGGCAGCAGGTTGGCGAAGACCGGCAGCAACTTGTAGCGGAAGTCGGCAATCTTGCCGTTCTTGACGTCGAAATCGAGCACGCCGAGATACTTGCCGTTGGAGCCGGCGTTGGTCACCAGCGTCTGGCCACCGGCGTTCTTGACGACGACAGGTGCCGGCATGCCGTCGTGGGTGTGGCCGCCGAGGATGGCGTCGATGCCCTTGACCCGGCTGGCCATCTTGAGGTCGACGTCCATGCCGTTGTGCGACAGCACGACGACGACCTGCGCACCAGCGGCGCGGGCTTCGTCGACGGTCTTCTGCATGTTTTCTTCCTGGATGCCGAAGCTCCAGTTCGGGGTCTGCCAGCGCGGGTTGGCGAT
>JAYRUZ010000109.1:0-6778 GCA_041918795.1 Azonexus sp.
AGCGCCGCGCAGTTGAGCTTGACGATGGCGTTGCGGGCGCGCGGCGAGTTGTAGTGGATGGCGTTGGCGATCAACTCCTTGCCGGTGCCTGTTTCGCCGCGGATCAGCACGGTGGTGTTCCATTTGGCGACCATGCGGGCCTGGTCGAAGACGCGGCGCATCACCGCCGAGCGGCCGACCATGTTCTCGAAACCGAACTGGTGGCGCACGGTGCGGCGCAATGAATCGCGCTCTTCGAGCAGGGTGGATTTTTCCTGCGCGATGTCCATCGACAGCTTGAGGCTCTGGCCGATCAGGTTGGCGACCATCTCGACGAACTGGGCGCGCTCCTCGAGCAGGCCGTCCTCCGGGCCTTCCGGCTGGACGGCGAGGACACCCTTGAGATCGCCGCCAACCTTGACCGGCACGGCGATGAAGGGCAGCTCCGGGTCGTAGACGCGGGTCCGGTTCAGGAAGCGCGGCTCGTCGGCGACGCGGGCCAGCTTGATGGTGCGCGGCTTCTCCAGGATCAGGCCGATGATGCCTTCGCCCGGCCCATACTGGGTGTCGTCCGAATCCGGGCCGTCCGGGTTGTACAGGGTATGGACGTTCAGGTTGCCGCTTTCGGCATCGACGACGGCGACCAGGCCCTTGCTCAGCCCGGCTTCGTCGTGCAGTACACGCAGCAGGTCGCGCAGGGTTTCGCCGATGGCCAGCGAGCGGCTCAGCACCCGGCTGACGGCGTAAAGCGCCGCCAGCAGCAGGATGTTCAGTTCGTGCGTTCGACAGTAGCCGCCGGGGGGCGGGCATTCGTCGCCGGCTTTTGCAATGTGAATGTGGTCGTGCATGCTGTTCTCTATTTATTAGATCGGGTCGCCGTCGGTGCGGAATTCGACGATGGCGGCGCAACCGCCGCTCGGGCTCTCGTCGAGGTCGATGATGCCGCCGTGGTCGGCCACCACCTGCTGGGCGCGCGACAGCCCGGTGCCGATGTGCTTGCCGCTGCCGTTCTTGGCCGTGAAGAAGGGTTC
Source organism: Azonexus sp. (assembly GCA_041918795.1). Taxonomy (GTDB): domain Bacteria; phylum Pseudomonadota; class Gammaproteobacteria; order Burkholderiales; family Rhodocyclaceae; genus Azonexus. Next base: position 1,011 of record JAYRUZ010000109.1, read on the forward strand.
GAAGGCCTTCAGCCGCCATTCTTCGGGGATGCCGGGGCCGGAATCGAGCACCGAGACGATGATGCGTTCGTCTTCCAGCTTGCTGGTCAGCGACAGCTCGCGCCGGTTCCAGCCTTTGACGTTCATGGCCTCGATGGCGTTATCGACCAGCACCTTGAACAGCATGCGCAACTGCAGCGGGCGGCCGAGAATGGGGGGCAGGGTGATGGCCGGCTGCCAATCGACCACGATGCCGGCAGCGAGCAGGCGCGGCGTGCTGACGGCGAGCACATCGCGCAGGATTTCGTTGATATTGACGCTGACCACGATCTCCTGCGGGCTTTGCGGGATGACCTGGCGCAGCGTTTCCATGTGCTCGCGGCTGCTGTCCAGCGCCATCTGCAGCATGCTGGCGGTGTTCGGGTCGCGCCGCTGCAGCACGGCGACGGCCGAGGCCATCACGTTCATCGGTTCTTCCAGCCGGAAGAGGGCGGCGCCCAGGCCCTCGCGGATCGCCGCCGTGCGCTCTTCCTCGGCCAGTACGGCCTGCAGGGCGGCGGCGCGGGCGCGTTCCTGTTCCTCGCGCAGGTTGCTGATGTCGGAGATGGCCAGCAGCAGGCCGGGCTGGCCGCCGGTGGTGAAGTAATTGGTGGCGCAGTCGCTGTGGATATTGATCACCGACGAGCTGACCGACAGCCAGCGCGGCCGGCCGGCCGGGCGGTCGATGCGGGTTTCCAGGCTGCCGAAGGCGCAGGCCTGCGGGTCGGCCGCCAGCGCTTCGCGCCATTGCGGGGCCAGGCTGTCGAGCAGCGTGTGGGCCGGTTCGTTCTGGCCAAGATCGGTGACCAGCTTCTTGTATTCCTGGTTATCCAGAATCACCTTGCCGCTGATGTCGAGCAGGGCGAAAGCGACCGGTGCGGCATCGATGACTGATTCGATGACCTCCTTCTGGTTGCGCACCATGCGCTCCAGGCGGTGCAGGGCGGTGATGTCGCGGTGCATGCCGACATAGTGGGTGACCGTGCCGCCGGCTTCGGCCACCGGCGAGATGGTCAGCTCGGCCAGGTAGAGGTCGCCGTCCTTGCGTTTGTTGAGCAGGCGGCCGGACCACGGGCGACGCGTCGTCAGGTGCTCCCACATCTCGCGGTAAAGCTCGGGCGGCGTCGTATGGTTGGACAGGACCGATTCGTTCTGGCCGACGATCTCTTCGGCGCTGTAGCCGGTAACGCGCGAAAAGGCCTCGTTGGCGAACAGGATGTTGGCCTTGGAATCGGTGATCGAGATGGCCAGGTCGGCCTGGTGGACCGCGTGGCGGAAGGCTTCCGGCGGCAGGCCGGATTCGACACGGTGCTGGGCTTCGGGTACCGCCGACATGAACGAGCTCCTGACAATTAGGGTTTGTTTCCGATCAAGCAGGTTCCGTGCCGTCAGATAGGTGTCAGTTCTGTAACGACCAGCAGGTGGGGCTTGGGAAGAAATGCGACGAAATCGATGTTGCATTTGCGACAACCTGACAACGCGAAAATGCACCGTTTTTGGGCGTGCACCGCAGGAGCCGCGCCAGCATGGGATTTGCAGCCTGTCGCCCGGATTGGCACAGCTTGTGCAGTAAGTAGCCCAACCCAACTCGGCGACTTTCCCGAAATGAGCGAAATCATCCTGCTGCTGCTTTCCACGGCCCTGGTCAACAACGTGGTGCTGATCAAGTTTCTCGGCCTGTGCCCGGCCATGGGCGTTTCGAAGAGTGTCGATGCCGCTTTCGGCATGGGCATGGCGACCACCTTCGTCATCACGCTGGCCGCCGGCGCTTCCTGGATGCTCGACAACTGGCTGCTGCAGCCGCTCGGCCTCGGCTACCTGCGCATCCTGACCTTCATCCTGGTCATCGCCGCCGTCGTGCAATTCACCGAGATGTTCATCAAGAAGACGGTGCCGGCGCTCTACCAGTCGCTCGGTATCTATCTGCCGCTGATCACCACCAACTGCGCCGTGCTCGGTGTGGCGCTGCTCAACGTCGAGCAGAAATTCAGCCTGTTCAAGAGCCTGCTCTACGGCTTCGGTTCGGCGCTCGGCTTCACCATTGTGCTGCTCATCTTCGCCGGCCTGCGCGAACGGGTGGCGCTGGCCCGCGTGCCGGGCGCCTTCGCCGGTTCGCCCATCGCCTTCATCACCATCAGCCTGCTCGCCCTGGCCTTCATGGGCTTCTCGGGCCTGAACGTTTAATACGGGAGAACACGCCATGATCGCTGCCATCCTGAGTCTGACCCTGCTCGGCGCCGTGCTCGGCATCGTGCTCGGCGTTGCCAACAAGTTCCTGCAGGTCGAGGGCAACCCGGTGGTCGATGAGCTGATCGCCATGATGCCGGGCTCGAACTGCGGCCAGTGCGGCTTTCCCGGATGCTCCGGGGCGGCCACTGCCATTGTCGACGGCACGGCTGCGCCGACCTGCTGCCCACCCGGCGGCAAGGCGCTGGCCGCGGCCATCGCCGCCAAGCTGGGCCTGAGCGTCGATCTTTCGGCGATGGCGGACGACGGCCCGAAGATCGCCGCAGTGGCCGAAGAGCTGTGCATCGGCTGCTGCCGCTGCAGCAAGGTTTGCCCGACCGATGCGCTGATCGGTGCCGCCAAGCAGATTCACAACGTGCTGCGTGAAGCCTGCACCGGCTGCAGCAGCTGCGTCGACAAGTGCCCGACCGAGGCACTGACGATGATCTCCACCCCGGTTACGATCCAGCATTGGGTGATGCCCAAGCCGGTCGCCGCGTGAGGACAGCATGGGCGTGATGAATCTGTTCAAGCACTTGTTCGCCGACGATTGGGGCGTGCATCCGGACGACCACAAGCGGCCGGCGGCCGACCAGGCGGTGCGGACGATGCCCGTTCCGTCCCGGCTTTTCCTGCCGCTGCAGCAACACCTCGGCGGCCCGGCGCGGCCTATCGTGCTGGTTGGCCAGAAGGTGAAGAAGGGCGAACTGATCGCCGAGGCGCAAGGCATGGTGTCGGCACCGATCCATGCGCCGACTTCGGGCACGATCATGGCGGTGACCGAAATCACCGCACCGCATCCGTCCGGCCTCAGCCTGCCGGCCATCATCCTCGAAGCGGATGGCGCCGACGAATGGTGCGAGCTGGCGGGGTGCGACGATCCGTTTGCGCTGGAACCGGCCGCCATCGGCAAGAAGGTTGCTGCGGCCGGGGTCGTCGGTCTGGGCGGCGCGGCCTTTCCATCCGCCGTCAAGCTGATCGGCGCTTCGCGTGCCCAGGTGAGCACGCTGGTCATGAACGGCGGCGAATGCGAGCCTTATCTTTCCTGCGATGACCGTTTGATGCGCGATGCGGCAGCCGGCATCGTCGACGGCATTCGCATCATGCTGCATGCCACCGGAGCCAAGCTGGCGCTGGTCGGCATCGAGGACAACAAGCCGGAGGCCATTACCGCCATGCGCGAAGCGGCCGCCGCATTCGCCAATGTGCAGGTGCTGCCGGTGCCGGCGCGTTACCCGATGGGTTCGGAAAAGCAGCTGATCCAGGTGCTGACCGGCATCGAAGTGCCGGCCGATGGTCGCCCGGCCGATATCGGCGTCATCGTGCATAACGTCGGCACGGCGCTGGCGGTGCGTGCCGCCGTGCGCGAGGGCAAGCCGCTGATTTCCCGGCTGGTGACGATCAATGGCGCCTGCGCCGCCCAGCCGGGCAACGTCGAGGTCCGCATCGGCACCCTGGCCGAGGAAGTGATCGCTTTCGCCGGCGGTTTGAAGGGCGATGGCATCGGCCTGGCGCGGCGCGTCATGGGCGGCCCGATGATGGGCATGCAGATTCCGCACTGGCGCGTGCCGGTGGTCAAGGGCACCAGTGGCATCCTGGCGCTGGATGCCGACGAGGTGGCAGAGCAGGAACCGAACCCGTGCATACGCTGCGGCAGTTGCGTCAAGGCCTGCCCGATGGGGTTGCTGCCGCTCGAAATGAGTGCGCGCATCCGCAACGAGGTTTTCGACGAGGCCGTCGATCTGGGCTTGAAGGACTGCATCGCCTGCGGCTGCTGTTCCTTCGTCTGCCCATCAAAGATCCCGCTCGTTCAATACTTCGTCCATGCCAAGGGCGAGATGGCCGCGCAGGAGCGCACCAAGCTGCGCAACGAGGCGACCAAGAAGCTGGCCCAACAGCGGCAGGACAGGCTGGCACGTGAAGCCAGGGAAAAGGCGGAAGCGGCGGCCAAGCGCAAGGCGGAACGCGAAGCGGCAGCGGCCAAGGCGGCGGCCGAGGCAGCACAGAAGGAATCGGTGAGCTGAGGACTGATCATGGGCTTCATGAATCTCTTCAAAACCTTTCTCGGCCAGCACTGGGGTGTGCATCCGGCGGATCACAAGCGGCCGGCGGCAGATGCCGTGGTGCGCCGCGTGCCAATGCCGCCGCGCCTCTACCTGATGCTGTCGCAGCATGTCGGGGCGCCGGCCCGGCCGGTCGTGCTGGTCGGCCAGAAAGTGAAGAAGGGCGAATTGATCGCTGCCGCCCAGGGCAATATCTCGGCGCCCTTGCATGCACCGACCTCGGGCGTGATCAGCGCCATTGTCGAAATCACCGCACCGCATGCTTCCGGCCTGCCGGCCATGGCCATCACGCTGGATTGCGATGGCGAGGATGCCTGGCTCGATGCTGATGTGCCGGCCGATCCCTATGCCCTGGCGCCGACCGACATCGCGGCCCGCGTCGCCGCAGCCGGTGTGGTCGGCCTGGGCGGCGCGACCTTCCCGTCCTCGGTCAAGCTCAATCTGGGCCGCCGTTCCGAAATCGACACCCTGCTCATCAACGGCAGCGAGTGCGAACCCTATCTTTCCTGCGACGACCGCCTGATGCGCGACCGGGCGCACGAGATCGTGTCGGGTATCCGCCTGATGCTGGTCGCCACCGGCGCCAAGGTGGCGCGCGTCGGCATCGAGGATAACAAGCCGGAAGCCATCGCTGCCATGCGCGAGGCAGCCGCAGACTTCGCCGGGATCGAAGTGATGCCGGTGCCGGCGCGTTATCCGATGGGTTCGGACCGCCAGTTGATCGTCGAGCTGACCGGACGCGAAGTGCCGTCCGATGCGCGTGCTGCCGACGTCGGTGTCATCGTGCATAACGTCGGCACGGCGCAGGCGGTGCATAACGCCGTCTGTCTCGGCCGGCCGCTGGTCAGCCGGCTGCTCACCTTGAACGGCAAGGCGGTGGCCGAGCCAGGCAATTACGAGGTGCCGATCGGCATGCTGCTGAGCGATCTGATCGCCTTCACCGGCGGTACCCGCGGCGAAACGGCGCGCATCGTCATGGGCGGGCCGATGATGGGGACCGTGCTGCCGCACCTGCGCGTGCCGGTGGTCAAGGGCACCAGCGGCATCCTCTTGCTCGATGCCGCCGAAGCGGCGGCTTTCGATCCGGAGGCCTGCATTCGTTGCGGCAGTTGCGTCAAGGCTTGCCCGATGGGGCTGTTGCCGCTCGAAATGAGCGCCCGTATCCGCAACGACGATCTCGATGGCGCCGCCGATCTCGGTCTGGCCGATTGCATCGCCTGCGGGTGCTGCGCCTACGTCTGCCCCTCGCACATCCCGCTGGTGCAGTACTTCTACCACGCCAAGGGCGACATTTCGGCGCGCGAACGGGCCAAGCTGCGCGGTGAGGCGACCAGGAAACTGGCGCTGGCCCGCCAGGATCGCCTCGAACGCGAAGCGCGCGAGAAAGCCGAGGCCGCTGCCCGGCGCAAGGCCGAACGGGCCGCCCAACAAGCTGCACAACAAGCCGCCGCTGCGACTGCT
>JAYRUZ010000110.1:0-6707 GCA_041918795.1 Azonexus sp.
GGGGGGGGGGCTGGGCGGCTCAGGAGTACCCCTTGGGCAGCTATTCCGGCGCAGAACCGTTAACATTTCACCTTCGCCTGAGGCGGGTTGCTTGCCGCCGGTAGAGAGAGTGCCTTGATCAACCGGGAACACCGGCAACGCGGTCCCATCAAACGTCGCCGCTATCTGCCCTCGGCCGAACGCAAACGGGAAATCCTGGACGCGGCGTTGATCGAGTTCTCGGATCGTGGCTATACGGCCACCACGATCGAGACCATCGCCACACGTGCCGGCCTGTCGAAGACAGGTATCTATGCTCATTACAAGAGCAAGGAAGAGGTCTTCGAAGACCTGCTGATGACGGTGCTGAGTCCGTCGGAGAAGGTGGAAGTACCGTTCGATGCCGATAAACCCTAGGACTCGATCCTTGAGGCCTTTCTCGACAGTCTCTATCCGATGCTGGGGCAGCCCAGCACGTTGGCGGTAATCCGCTTGCTCGTCATGGAGAGCCGACGCATCTCCCCGGACATTGTCCACCGCTGGTATCACCGGGTAGTGGAATCGCGCTGGACCCAGGACCGGGCCTTCTTCGACGAATGCGTCGAGCGCGGCGTCATCCGTCGCGGTGTGATGACCGAGAGCGATTTGCTGGCCAGGTCGCCCCTCACGTACTGGATAACTCTTTATCTGTTGTTCGGTGAGAATGTTCCCGTATCGCTGGCGCAAGTGCGCCAAGAACACAAGCGGATGCTGCTGGAACTGCTGGAGCCGCGGTAGCCGCGATGTGTCCCGGCAGTCGACGCGTTCGAGACGCGGAGGCATTGGCCGAGTGATGCCAGATGAAAGAGCACGCCACGCGATGCGCTGGAAGATGATGAAAGCGTGGACGAGACCGCCAACCTTGACATCGCTGCGGATCGCATCGCCTGGGGGCACAACGCCATCTCCGGTCAGTGGTGCATCGCGCCGGGCTACGTTTACGTGCACGAGAGCGTGGCCGATGCCTTCATCGCCAAGCTCAAGGCCGCCATCGTCAAAATGTATGGTTCCGACCCGCAGCAGAGCCCCGACTTCGCCCGCATGATCAGCGAACACGACGCGCAGCGGGTGGCGTCGTACATCCTGCCCGACAAGGTCGTGCATGGCGGCCGCTCGGATATCAAGGCGCGCTATGTCGAGCCGACTGTTCTCTACCCCTCGACCTGGGACGACCCGGCTTTGCAGCAGGAAGTCTTCGGCCCGGTGTTGCCGGTGATGCCGTACATGGACCTGAAGGAAATCGTGGACATCATAAAGCGCAAGCCGAAGTCGCTGGCCGCCTACATCTTCAGCAAGAACCAGGCAACTATCGACTACGTCCTGGGAAGCCTGTCCTTCGGCGGCGGCTGCGTCAATCAGACCAACCTGCATTGCTGGATCGACAGTCTGCCGTTCGGCGGCGTCGGCTACAGCGGCATGGGCAAGTACTACGGCAAGGCCGGCTTCGATGCGCTCAGCAATACCAAGGCCCTGCTGATCGGCAATCCGGATCTGGAACTCGATGTCTTCCCGCCCTATGCCGGCAAGGACATCGCCAAGAATCTGAGTGTGTTCTCCTAGCCGTCCAGGCGGCCATCTCACGAGAGCGTTTTTCCGGCACACGATTCCACAGGCAGAGGACACGGTTATGCACATGCTGATGGTGATCGGAGGCGGCATCGTCCTGATGGCGGTCTTCCTGCTGTTCGGCAAGCTATGGGGCAACGATGCGGCCGGCATGGCCCTGGCGGCCAAGGTCTTCATTCCCGTATGGCTGCTCGTCGCGATCACCAATCTGTGGGTCGGCGTGAGCCATGCCGGCTACACCATGCGCGATGAGCTGCCGATCCTGTTGATCGTCTTCATGGTGCCGGCCGCGCTGGCGGCCTTCGCGATCTGGCGCCTCTCACACCCATGAAACACGAGACCCTGACGAAGTCGGGCGAACCCGACGCCGGTCGTCCACTCTTGCGGCATCGCGATGGTCATCATGCGCGGGTGACCTACGAAGAGTTGTTCTTCGACTTGGTCTACGTCTTTGCGGTGACCCAGCTCAGCCATGAACTGCTGCACAACCTCACCGCCTCCGGCGTGATCGAGACGCTGATCCTGTGGTTCGCGGTCTGGCTAGGCTGGCAATACACCTGCTGGGTCACCAACTGGTTTGATCCGGAGACGCCGCGCATCCGTGGGATGTTGTTCGCGACCATGCTGCTCGGGCTGGTGATGGCGTCGAGCATTCCGCAAGCCTTCGGCGACCGCGGGCTGGTGTTCGCAGGTGCGTACGCGACCATGCAAGTCGGCCGAACGGCATTCATTGCGCTGCAGTTACCCAGTGGTCATCCGCTGGCGCCGAACTATCGGCGCATGCTGGGCTGGGTGTCGATTTCGGCGGTGTTCTGGGTCGCCGGCGGCCTGATGCACCATGAGGCCAGGGCTCTGTTCTGGCTGGCTGCCGTGCTGTGCGAGTACGTATCGCCGATGTTCGGCTTTGCCCTGCCGGGCCTAGGGCGATCACGGACGCGGGAGTGGACGATCGAAGGCGGCCATCTGGCCGAGCGCTGCCAGCTCTTCGTTATCGTCGCCCTCGGCGAGACCGTGCTTGCCAGCGGCGCCAGCCTGGCGAGCGCCGAGCTCTGGACACCCGCGGTGCTGCTGGCGCTCCTGGCGACATTCGTCGGCACCTTGGCGATGTGGTGGCTGTACTTCGGTACGTCGAGCAAGGACGCCACGGCCGCCATTACACGGTCGGACGACCCTGGGCGCATCGGCGCGTATTTTCACTACGTCCATGCCATCCTGATCGCAGGCATCATCGCCACCGCCGTGGGCAACGACCTGGTACTGGCACATCCCGACGCCTACCCAGCCACGGCGCAGGCTGCCGTGCTGCTGGCAGGGCCGGTGCTCTATCTACTGGGCAGCGCCGTCTACAAGCGCGTCGTCTATGGCGTGGTGCCGGGATCGCACCTGGCCGGCGTGCTGGTGTTGCTGGCGCTGGTGCCCGTGGCCCTCGTTTCCGACATGCTGGTCATGGGCTGGCTGACCACGGTGGTCGTGCTGGTGGTGAGCTTCCGGGAGGCGCAACTGTTGCGCAAGCGCCGCGGGGACGCTTGATCATGCGCGCGCGCCTCGGCTTCAAACGGGTACCGGCCGACCCGATTGTGCGGGCGCGAAACGTAGCGCACGGCGCCGACGGGGTCGTGCGATTCTGGCGCGCGGCTCACGCGGACTGGTTCAGCCACGATCCGTCGTTCGACAGCCGGTTTCGCAATCGCTTTCTCCACCTGCATCTGTCGGCGGCACGACGCGAACTCGACGATTGGACCGACACGCCCGCAGGTTCCCTGGCGCTGCTGATCTTGCTCGATCAGTTCCCTCGCAACGCTTTCCGCGGCACGGCGCACATGTATGCGACGGATGCCTTGGCGCGGTATTTTGCCCACCGGGCGCAATCAACTGGGCACATGGACGCGATCGATGCCGAACTGAGATTGTTCTTCTGCCTGCCATTTGCCCACTCGGAGGACGAGGGCGACCAGGACCTCTCGGTCCAGCTCAACGCCCGGCTCGGACAACCCTGGCTCGACCATGCCGAAGGACACCGGGACATCATCCGCCGATTCGGGCGCTTCCCGCACCGCAATCGGCTCCTGGGGCGCGAAACCACGCCCCAGGAGCGCGCCTTCCTCGACCAGGGCGGCTTCGCCGGATGAAGCCTCGACCCTGGGGGCCGGCTGTCTAACCAGGCAGCATCAGGTAAAAATGGCGAATGGACACACTCGATCAGTACCGCGTCTTCGTTCAAGTTGCCGAGATGGGCAGTTTCATCAGGGCGGCCCATGCGCTGGAGCTGCCACGCGCCTCGGTATCGGCCGCCATCCAACAACTCGAATCGACCGTCGGCACGCGCCTGCTGCATCGTACGACGCGGCAGGTGCGATTGACGGCAGACGGCGTTCAACTGCTCGAACGCGTCCGACCGTTTCTCGCCGAGGCCGAAGACATCGGCCAGTTGTTCCATGCAAGCCAGCGGAGAATCTCAGGACGGCTCAACGTGGACGTGCCCAGCCGTATTGCGCGCCGGCTGATTGCCCCCGCCTTGCCGGGTTTTCTCCGTCGCTACCCCCGTCTTCAACTGGCATTGGGCTCAACCGATCGTGTGATCGATCTCGTGCACGAAGGCGTGGACTGCGCCGTCCGGGTCGGTCCGCTGCATGACAGCAGTCTGGTCGCGCACCCCCTTGGCCATATCGCGTTGATCAACTGCGCAAGCCCAGCCTACCTGCGTGAGTACGGCATGCCCGCGAGTCCGGCTGAGCTGGCCCGGGGGCACTGGTCCGTGGGATATGCCTCGGCCTCCACTGGACGGGAAATGCCGTGGGAATACCTGGTCTCGGACATCGAACATCTGGTTGCCGTTCCCAGTCGTGTGATCGTCAACAACGCCGAGAGCTACATCGCCTGCTGCGTGTCGGGCATGGGGCTGATCCAGGTCCCACGCTTCGATGTGCAACACCTGCTCGACAGGGGCGAATTGGTCGAGGTCCTGCCCCAGTTCCGTGCTCCATCCATGCCAGTGTCACTCATCTATCCGAGTCGAAAACAGCGCTCGCGTCGACTCAATGCCTTCATTGAATGGTTAGAAGTCCTGATGCGTCCTCACCTTGAGCCATGAGGAGGGCTTCACAGTTTGACATCGTCGGTCAGCGGAGTTCCCAGCTTTTGGTCGACACTATGCGGCGGTGTCGATGTGCCGCCTCGAACTCGATGGGAATAACGCCACCGAGATAGATGTGCCGACGGATCTGATTGTAGAAGCCTTCGATGTACTCGGACACGGCCGAGGCAGCCGTTTGGCGTTCCGTGTAGATGCGCTTCTTGATCCGCTCCTTCTTCAAGCTCCCGAAGAAAGGCTCGGCGACTGCGTTGTCCCAGCAGTTCGCCCGCCTCTTCATGCTTGGCTCAAGATGGCTGGCTTTACAGAAGCGCCGCCATACATCGCTCACATACTGCGTTCCCTGATCCGAATGGATCATGGTCTTGTGGGCTCGCCGAGAACGGACGGCCTTCAAGACAGCGTAAGGATCAGCCCTCGATGAGTCGTCGGCGTGACGACCCAACCTACGACCTTACGCGAGAACAGGTCCACGACGACGGCTAAGTGGAGCCATCCCTGCCAAGTACGGATGCAGGTGATGCCCGTTACCCACGCCTCGTTGGGCTTGGACACCGTGAACTGACGCTGGCCTTAGCCAGGGCCGATGTGTTCGATTGCATCGAGCGGTTCCATAACCCGCTCATCCAGCGAAGGCTCGATGCCAAGGATCAGGCCTTTAGACTCTCAACCCAATCGTCCGTGGAAACGGGGTAGAACCCGAGGCGGGCGCGTCGTAGCGACGTAGCCGTCCGGCGAACAGTCGCGCCAACAGGCACAGCAGCCACGCATCGATCTCATTGGTCTTGGCCAACTCGCCGGTGGCCCGGGCGAAATCCCGGGCCTGCCGCGGGTTGATCCGGGCCACCCAGATGCCGGCATCGCAGCAGGCATCGAGCACCGCGTCCTCGTAGCCACCGGTCGCCTCAACCACCACGCGAGCGTCTGCCACGCCCTTCAACCGACCCATGAGCTTGCCTATCCCGACCGGGGTATAGGCGAAACGCGGCACACCCGCCACGCCGTCGACGGCCACATCCAGCGCCGCCTTGCCTACGTCGATTCCCATGCCGTCATGCCCGGTTCTCCGCTAGAGTTGGCCCGTCGAGAACATCGCGCCCAAGGTCACGCTTATCAGTTCGAGGAAACCCTCGATCAACTGTCCGGGCGCAGGGCGCGAGATCCGGCGTGCGGCCCCTGCTGAATTGCGGTGCGGCTATACCGAGGCGTTATCGGGCGCGCACGCCGGGTTCTCGGCCACTACAGTAGGGAAGTTCAAAGACACAAGGCGTTAGGTGCGCACATGAGAAAGTTCACAGCTGTAGCATTCTTCTTCTTGCTGCTTGGTAGCCCTGCAATTCATGCCGCTGACCGTTGCAAGTATGATGAGGAAGCCTTACTCGCGCTTGATGAAAATGCATTTGATCAAGACCTTTCAGGTGGCTGGCGTGCCATTGCCAGTATTCCTGGCTGCGAACTAGCAGCCGCGGAACTGTTAGCGGCCTACCGGGCCAAGCATCCGAACGCAGGCACACTTCTAGCGTGGCACGAAGGTCAGATGCGCGCCTCGGCAGGTCAATACGAGCAAGCAATCCCGCTGTTGGAAGCCGCCCGGAAGCCCGTAGAGCAAGATCCAACCGGTTGGAACCACTACGTGGATGCCACCTTGGCCTTCCTGCGGCATGACAATCCTGCGCTACTGGCCGCGCAAAAGCGCCTCGCAGCCGTCGCTTATCCGGAAGGCGCTGGCATGCCGCCTCTGAAAGACGGCTACTTTGAGCTTCCTGCCCCGCCCGGACAGCCGGGCATGAAGATGCGCTGGCCACCCAACATTGAGGTCGTGGACGGGCTGGTGGCCTGCTTCAGGAAACCCTACGAGGAAGCATATGGTGCGTCATGTCGCCCACCCCGCCCATGAGCTGAGCACCTAACAGTTCCGTAAGGAGCTTCCCGTCAAGCCCGGGTACATGACGCTCTTGCCTGTAGCTTGAAGGCCGTTGCTGTTCTCAGGTTGTCGTTTGATGCTGCGGTGCTGCCAGTGCGATTCGGATTC
>JAYRUZ010000111.1:0-6443 GCA_041918795.1 Azonexus sp.
GCATGGGCCTGGCTTCGGCCTGCGACGTCGCCGTCGCCTCGACCAAGGCGGTGTTCGCTACCTCCGAGGTCAAGTTCGGCATCATTCCCTCCGCCATCTCGCCCTACGTGCTGCGCGCCATCGGCGCCCGCCAGGCCACCCGCTATTTCCAGAGCGCAGAACGCATCGACGCCGCCCGCGCCCGCGAAATCGGCTTGGTGCACGAGACGGTCGAACCCGAGCAACTCGACGCCAAGGTTCAGGAAATCGTCACCGCCCTGTTGCAGGGTGGCCCCTGCGCCCAGGCCGCCGCCAAGGACCTGATCCGCGCGGTGGACGGCCAGCAGGTCAATGAAACCTTGGTCGAGGAAACCGCCCACCGCATCGCCCACCTGCGCGCCACGCCGGAAGCCCGCGAAGGCATCGGCGCCTTTTTGGATAAACGTCAGCCCAGCTGGATGGGGGAATAAGCACATGTTCACCAAAATCCTGATTGCAAACCGCGGAGAAATCGCCTGCCGCGTCATCAAGACGGCCCGCCGCATGGGCATTCGCACCGTCGCCGTCTATTCCGAAGCCGACGCCAACGCCCGCCACGTCCGCCTGGCCGACGAGGCCGTGCTGCTCGGCCCGGCCGCGGCGCGTGAGTCCTATCTGGTCGCCGACAAGATCATTGAGGCCTGCAAGCGCACCGGCGCCCAGGCGGTGCATCCGGGCTACGGCTTTTTGTCCGAGAACGAGGAATTCGCCGAAGCCCTGACTCAGGCCGGCCTCGTCTTCATCGGCCCGCCGGCTTCGGCGATACATGCGATGGGTTCGAAGTCGGAAGCCAAGAAGCTGATGGGCACGGCGAATGTGCCGCTGACGCCGGGTTATCACGGCGACGACCAGCGCCCGACGCTGCTCCACGAAGAGGCCGAGAAGATCGGCTACCCGGTGCTGATCAAGGCAGCCGCCGGTGGTGGCGGCAAGGGTATGCGCCTGGTCGAGCGTTCCGAGGATTTCCCGGATGCGCTGGCTTCCTGCAAGCGCGAGGCGCTGTCCAGCTTCGGCGACGACCACGTGCTGATCGAGAAGTACATCACCAAGCCGCGCCACATCGAAATCCAGGTGTTCGCCGACAAGCTCGGCAACTGCGTTTACCTGTTCGAGCGCGACTGCTCGGTGCAGCGCCGCCACCAGAAGGTGCTGGAAGAAGCCCCGGCCCCCGGCATGAGCGAGGAACGCCGCCGCCAGATGGGCGAAGCGGCCGTTGCCGCGGCCAAGGCCGTCGGTTACGTCGGCGCCGGTACGGTCGAGTTCATCGCCAACCAGGACGGCACCTTCTACTTCATGGAGATGAACACCCGCCTGCAGGTCGAGCACCCGGTCACCGAGATGATCACCGGGCAAGACTTGGTCGAATGGCAGTTGCGCGTCGCGGCCGGCCAGCCGCTGCCGCTCAAGCAGGAACAACTGGAAATCCGCGGCCATGCGCTGGAAGCGCGCATCTACGCCGAGGACGCCAACAAGGGCTTCCTGCCGGCCACCGGCCAGCTGATTCGCCTGCTGCCGCCGGCCGAATCGATCAACGTGCGCGTCGATACTGGCGTCGAGGAAGGGGACGAGATCACCCCCTTCTACGACCCGATGATCGCCAAGCTGATCGTCTGGGACGAAACGCGCGACGGCGCCCTGGCCCGCATGCGCAAGGCGCTGGCCGACTATCAGGTAGCCGGGCTGACGACCAATATCGACTTCCTGTCACGCCTCGTCGCCTGCCCGGCCTTCGCCGGCGCCGATCTCGACACCGGCCTGATCGAACGCCAGAAGGATTTCCTCTTCCCCGCCGCCCAGCCGGTGCCGCGCGATGCGCTGCTCGTCGCCACGGTCGGCGAACTGCTGTGGGAACAGCACGCGGCCAAGCAGGCCGCCAAGGCGAGCGGCGATCCGTTCTCGCCCTGGCACGCCCGCGACGGCTGGCGCATGAACCTGTCGGCGGCACGCACCATCAGCTTCAAGGATGGCGAAACGCTGGTCGACGTCCAGGTCAGCTACGGCCGCGACAGCTGGAAAATTGCCCTGAATGGCGAGTGCACCGCAGCCCGCGGCAAGAAGCTCGACGGCGACCGCTTTGCCGTCGAACTCGACGACCGCCGGCTGATCGCCTCGGTGGTGGCGGTGGACGACAAGCGCAGCATCTTCCTGCAAGGCAGCACCTACACGCTACTACGCGACGATCCGCTGCACCGCGTCGATGCCGGCGACAGCCACGGCGGCGGCCTGACCGCGCCGATGCCGGGCAAGGTCGTCGCCCTGCTCGCCCAACCCGGCCAGAAGGTCGACAAGGGCACGCCGCTGCTGATCCTCGAAGCCATGAAGATGGAGCACACCATCACCGCCCCCGCCGCAGGCACGCTGAAGGCATTCTGCTATGCGACCGGCGAGCAGGTCAGCGACGGTGCGGCGCTGGTCGAGTTCGAGAACGAGGCATAATGACCAGGTCATTACCCTGAGCATTTATCCGATATGAACTCACTGCGCAGAAAACTGCTCTTCGTCGGCGGCATGGCGACCATTCCCATGTCGATGGGCTGTTTCAGTGCAGCGCTGGTGGTCGGCGCAACCTCGTCGACCACCGAATATTATGGAGAAACCTTCTCCTCCGTGCTTCTGTCGGCTGACGGAAAGACGTTGGCGGTAATCGGGGAGAAGTACCACTATCTCTTCAGCGCGCCGGAAGAACTGAAAGCCGTACTACGCGAGGAATTCGGACAATTCGTTCAGCCTGCTTTCATCGGGTTCAACATCAATACCAATCAGGTAATCACCGGCTATCTGCGTCTTACCATCGCGCCAGACACTCCAACCGAAGTACGAGCGGCGGCACAAGCCGCTGGTTTCAAAATTCAAGGCAACGGGACCGTAGCGACCGAACTGAAGCTCGAAGGGAAACGCTACGCTAGCGGCGGCATCAAGGCTACGGACTCCCGTCAGCAGCTCAGAAAACCCTACCAGCTTCAGATTGGTGAGCCGAAGGGCCCCGGTATCAAAATGGCCGCACTTGCACTGACGCCAATCACTATCGCCATCGACGGCATACTCATATTGGTAGTGCTGCCTTTAGCCCTACTGTTTAAACGTTAAAAATACAGATATGACCCTCCCCACCCGCGTCAAAATCGTCGAAGTCGGCCCGCGCGACGGGCTGCAGAATGAGAAACAGGTCGTCCCGACCGAGACCAAGATCGAGCTGATCGAGCGCCTGGCCGAGGCCGGGCTGCGCGTCATCGAAGCGACCTCTTTCGTCTCGCCGAAGTGGGTGCCGCAGATGGGCGACAACAGCGCGGTCATGCAGGGCATCAACAAGCACCCTGCCACGGCGTACCCCGCGTTAACGCCAAATTTGCAGGGCTTCGATTCGGCCGTGCAGGCCGGCGCGACGGAAGTGGCCATTTTCGGCGCCGCCTCCGAAGCCTTTTCGAAGAAGAACATCAACTGCTCCATCGCCGAAAGCCTGAAGCGCTTCGAGCCGGTCGTCTCGGCCGCTTCGGCGCTGGAAATCAAGGTCCGCGGCTACGTCTCCTGCGTCGTCGGCTGCCCCTACGAGGGTGCCGTCGCACCGGAGAAGGCCGCCGAAGTGGCCAAAACGCTGTACGACATGGGCTGCTACGAGGTGTCGCTGGGCGACACGGTCGGCGTCGGCAACCCGGCCAGCATCCAGCGCATGATCGAAGCCTGCGCCCGCGTCGTGCCCATCGCCAGGCTGGCCGGCCACTACCACGACACCTACGGCATGGCCATCGCCAACATCTACGCCTCGCTGCAGATGGGCATGGCCACCTTCGATGCCTCGGTTGCCGGCCTCGGCGGCTGTCCGTACGCCAAGGGAGCCTCCGGCAACGTGGCGACGGAAGACGTGGTTTACCTGCTGCACGGCCTGGGCATTGAAACCGGCATCGATCTGGCTAAACTGGCGCTTGTCGGCGACTGGATTTCCAGTGCCATCAACCGCCCGAACGGCGCCAAGGCCGGCCGGGCCATTTGCGCTAGCACCGAGTGAGCTTCTTCTCCGCCGTTTCCGAACTACTGCACCCCGCCCCGCCGCCGGACGAAACCGTGCGGCGCGCGCTCGACCGCGTGTGCGAACTGGTCGACCCGCTGTTGCGCACGGTCGGCGGCTTTGAAAAGAAGCTGAGCGGCCCGGTGCACTATGCTTTGGGTTATTGCGACGGCCTGGTCGCCAGCCTGCCGGGCCCGGTGGAAATCAGCCGCCCGGCGTTCTCCAACGACCCGTTGATCCATTCGCTGTTTGCCACCGCCACCGACATCGACCAGATGCTCGGCCGCAGCCAGGCCGTGCGCGATTACCTGAGCGAACCCTGTTCCTGGGAAGGCGACCATTTCTACGCCATGCTGGCTGCCCGCCGCCAGGAAAAGAAGCAACTCGGCATGGCGCAACAGGGCGACGTCATCCGTAACGACGTGCCGCAGACGGTCCTGTTCTTTTCCGGGCAGACCCTGATCGAACCCAGCTGCCAGTTGGAGGACACGCTGCGCGGCCTGCGTTGCAAGACTTTCGAGAGCCTGCTCCATACCTTCCGTTCGCACGTCGAGGCCCTGCGCGGCGAGCGCGACGGACTGCGGGCCGATGTCAGTGAAGAACGCAATCACGTCACGGTCCTGAACGGCCACAGCAGCAAGCAGGCCTACGAAGTCGCCACCCGCCACCTGGCCGAGCTCGACGGCCAGTTGCGCGCCAAGGCCGAATCGCTGATGCCGGAACACTTGGTCGACACGCTGGCCGACTACCTGATGAGCCCGGAACCGGCGCTACGCCTGACGCCGGTCAGCCTGACCGTGGATCGCCTGGGGGTCATCCAGGACGCCCCGGTGGACGACGCCAGCGTGCATACCATCACTTTTCCGGAACTTACCGCCCGCGACCGGCGTCTGCATCTGGCCATGCTGACCAGAATCAGCCGCGACGAAGCCCTCGAAGCGGTCGAAATGGTCCGCGATCAGCAACATCGCTACATGATCATCTGATGCTCGAATCTCCCTGTATCAACATCTGCAAGATGGACGCCAAGGCCGGGCTTTGCCTCGGCTGCCACCGCACCATCGACGAAATCAGCGCCTGGTCCCGCCTCGATGACACGGCGCGCCAGGTCATCCTCGACAAGATCGCCGAGCGCCGGCAGGCGGCCCCGGCCACACCCGCGAAAGCCCGCGCATGAGCGACGATAACAAAGACCTCTACCCCTGCGTCGGCGTCTGCATGTCGGACCCGGAAACCGGCGTTTGCATGGGCTGCGGTCGCCCGCCGCTGGGCAGCCCGGACGTCGCCATCGAGGTCGTTCCACCGGCCCCGGCCCAGACCCAAGCCAGCAACGACGAGGCGGAATGAGTCCGGCACTGCCCGACACGCTGCGCGTGCTTGAGCGCGGCTGGCTGTCGGCCAACAACATCCTGTTTCTCGAAGGCGAGCGGGCCACGCTGATCGACAGCGGCTACGTCACGCACGCCGCGCAAACGGTCGAGCTGGTGCGGCACGCACTCGACGGCCGGCAACTCAGGCGCCTGATCAACACCCACTCGCACTCCGACCACATCGGCGGCAACGCCGCGCTGAAAGCCGCCTTCGCCTGCGACATCCTGGTGCCGGTTGGCCTGCAGGCGACCATCGCCGACTGGGACGAAAACGCCCTGCTCCTTTCGCCACTCGGCCAGCAGGGCGCCCGCTTCCAGCACGACGGCGTGATCAAGGCCGGCGACGAACTCGAACTCGGCGGCCTCAACTGGCGGGCGCTGGCCGTGCCCGGCCATGACATGGAAGCGCTGGCCTACTACAACCCGGAACAGCGCCTGCTCATTTCCGGCGACGCCCTGTGGGAAAACGGCTTCGGCGTCATCTTCCCCGAACTGCTCGGCGAGGGCGACGGCATCGCCAGCACACGGGCGACGCTCGAAACGCTCGGCCGCCTCGCCGTCGACACCGTCATTCCCGGCCACGGCCGCCCCTTCGGCGACGTCGACGTGGCCCTCGACCGCGCCCTCCGCCGGCTGGAGATTTTCGAGCAACAGCTCGACAAACTGGCCTGGCACGGCATCAAGGTCATCGTCTCCTTCGCCATGCTGGAGCGGCGCAGTATCGCGCAGAAGGATTTCGCCGCCTTCATCCTCGGCCTGCCCTTCGCCGCCGACGTCAATCAACGCATCCTCGGCCTGGCCGAAGACCGGCTGGTCGAGCGCATCGAGCGCGAATTGCTGCTGGTCGGCGCCCTGCAACTCGAAGACGGGAACCTGATCGCCAATACGTAGTCTTGTAGCATGGGATTGCTACCCGCCTGACATCGAAGGCGCGCACAATCGTTTCGCCAACTACACCTAGAGGAGACAACGATGGCAGCCAAGAAAATCCTGATGATCACCGGTGATTTCACCGAAGACTACGAAACCATGGTGCCTTTCCAGGCCCTGCT
>JAYRUZ010000112.1:0-6422 GCA_041918795.1 Azonexus sp.
ACCATCACGCCGCGCCTGATGTGGGTCGGCGAAACCAATACCGGCCGCAAGAACACGCTGGTGCCAGGCGAGCGCCTGAAGACCGATGCCTATACCGTGGCCAGCCTGCACATCGGGGTACACAAGCTGTGGGATGAACACCTGTCCTTCTACTTCGACGTCTACAACCTGTTCGACGAGCGCTATTACGCCGCCCACGGCTCATCCAGCACCGTCATGCTGCAGGTACCGCAGCAACCGCGCACCCTGATGGGTACCTTCGAGTACCGGTTCTGACGCGACCGGTGAACATCCTTCGTCGCTTCCTCCTTCCCTGTGCCGCAGCCGGCTGGCTGAGGCTGTGCTGCGGCCTGGCCGTGCTGCCGGGGGTGGCATGGTCCGATGAAGTCTCGGAATACGGCATGAAGGCCGTGTTGTTCTATCGCCTGCCGCAATTCGTTTATTGGCCGACCGGCGAGCCGGAGCCGAAGCCGATGGTCCTCTGTGTCGTCGGCAAGAATCCCTTCGGCAATGCCATCAGCCAATTGAAGCAGAGCAACGACAACATCGACCTGCGCCTCGCGCCGGCCGATCCCAGCCAGTGCCAACTGCTGTTCATCAGCCGCTCGGAGAGCGCCAACCTGGAGAGCTGGCTGAGTCGCGCCGATGGGCGGCGCACGCTGACGGTTTCGGACATTCCCGGTTTCGCCCGCAGTGGCGGCATGGTCGAACTGCCAGTCGAGGGCGAACGCGTCGGCATCGTGATCAACCGGCGCAGCGCGATGCGCAAAGGTTTCGAATTCAATGCACAATTGCTGCGTCTCGCCCGGGTGATCAATCCATGAGCCTGACCCGCATCCTCTCCCGCCTGCATACCGCACTGCGCCCGGCACCGTCGATCCGCAACAAGCTGGTCGGCTATTCCTACGCTTTCCTGCTGGTTGTTGTCCTGGTCATTTTCCTGGTCGTCTATTTGCAGCAGAAACACCTGTTGCAGGCGCAATGGCGCGATTCGATGTCGGCCCAGGCCCGTCTGCTCGCCAACAACTCGGAGGCCGCGGTCGCCTTTCTCGACAAGCGCGACGCTGGCCGCCTGCTCGCCTCGCTATCGCTCAGCCCGGCCATTCAGGCCAGTCGCATCCTGCTTGCCGACGGCGCGACACTGGCCGAATTCCGCCGCTCCACAACCTTCACCGAGCCTTTTCCGCACGGCGAACAGCGTCAACTTTTTCTCGACGACTACCTGATCATTCGCGAACCGATCCAGCCGCCCGGACAATCGGCGCCGGATGGCCGGATCGAACTGATCGTCTCACTCGACCAGTATCACCAGACCATGCGCGAAACGGTCAGCGAAACCCTGATCGTGCTGCTGCTCGCCCTGGCCGGCCTGCTGGTCGCCACCCGCTACGCCGTCGGCCACCTGACCGCACCGCTGGAGCAGCTCGACACGCTGGCCCAGCGGGTCTCGCGCGATGCCAATCTGGAACACCGCCTGGAGATCGACAGCAACGACGAGATCGGCAGCCTGGCGCGCAGCTTCGACCGCATGCTCGACTCGCTGCAATTGCGCGACCGCGAGTTGGCCAGCTACCGCGACGCCCTGGAAAGCAAGGTCGAAGAGCGGACCAAGGCGCTGCAGCAAGCCATCGGCGAAGCGCGCCAGGCCAACCGGGCGAAATCGGACTTCCTGGCCCGGATGAGCCATGAAATCCGCACGCCGATGAATGCCATCATCGGCCTCACCCACCTGGTCCTCGACAGCAGCCTGCCCCCCGCGCAACGCGAGCATCTCGAACAGGTGCTGCAATCCTCCGACACCCTGCTCAGCCTGATCAACGACATCCTCGACTATTCGAAGATCGAAGCCGGCCGGGTCACGCTGGAGGCCATGCCTTTCCAGCTGGACAAGGTGCTGATGTCGCTGCAGGCGATGTTCGCCGCCCGGGCCAAGGCCAAGGGCGTCGCCTTCGACATCATGACCACGCCCGGCGTCCCCAAGACGCTGATCGGCGACTCCCTGCGGCTGAGCCAGATCCTGATCAACCTGGTCGGCAACGCACTCAAATTCACCGAGCACGGCTCGGTCAGCATCCGCGTCGAAGCGATCGACTGCGGATCGCCGCGCCGGACGCGGCTGGAGTTCACCGTGGCCGACAGCGGCATCGGCATCCAGCCGGAGTACCTGGACGGCCTGTTCGATCCCTTCACCCAGGCCGACAGCACCATCACCCGGCGCTTTGGCGGCACCGGCCTCGGCCTGGCCATCTGCAAGCAACTGATCGAACTGATGGATGGCAGCATTGCGGTCTCCAGCCAACTCGGCCAGGGCAGCACTTTCCGCTTCTCGCTGCTGCTCGATCTGCCGAGCCAGGAAAGCGCGCCGGGCGAAATCGAGGGAACGACTGCTGCGGTGGACCGGGCAAAAGCGGCAATTTTGCCAAGTTGGGCCGGACGGCGCGTGCTGCTCGTCGAAGACGTGGCAATCAATCGAACCATCGCCATCGCCCTGCTGAAAAAAGTCGGTTTCGAAGTTCTGGCCGCGACCCATGGCCAGGAAGCGCTCGATCTGTTGCATCGGGAAGAAGTCGATCTGGTCCTGATGGACATCCAGATGCCGGTCATGGACGGCCTGACGGCCACCCAGACCATTCGCGCCGACCAGCGCTACGCGAACCTGCCGATCATCGCGATGACGGCGCATGCCACCCATGAAGACCGCGCCCTGTCGGCCGCTGCCGGCATGAATGCGCACCTGACCAAGCCATTCACGCCCACGGCTCTCTACGAGGTCATTCGTCCCTGGCTGGCGCCGAGCGACGACGCCACGACGGAATAGACGCCTGGTGCCCTTCCGTATTGCGATGAAGGTGTTTTAGGCGGCGGCCTGGTCGTCCGCCGGCGGCGTATCCGGCTCGAGGTCTTCCCAGATGCAGGTGCACTCCTGGCGCACATCGTGCAAACCCGGCTTGTGCGTTTCCTGCACCAGGCATTCGCCACGGCACTCCTCGGAAACCACCACCAGCTTCATTTCGGCATCCACCTGACGTTCGCCATCCCAGTAGCTACACGTCGCGCAGACCTTGACCTCGGTCGGCAAAATCAATTTTTCGGCCATCATTACCTCGATGGAAAGCCCTGTTATCAATGCGGGTAAGAGTTTAACCCGTTCCGGAAGTTCCCGCTTCTTTTGCGAGCCCGGATGTTTCATGAGCATCGCCGATGCCGGCGCCCGGCTGGAACGAGAGACGTAGCCCTTGCCACGTTTTGAGCCTAGCCGAAGCCGGGCGGGCCGCGATCAAGCCGGGGCCGCGATAGCCTACGTCGAATTCCACTTACCCAGGCGGCCTGTCATCGAGAGGGCGGCTCATGAAATCTCCGGGCTGGCTATAATGATTCTTTGCGCCAAGCTTTGGAAACACCATGGATATCAAGGAATACATGCAAACCGTCGGCCGCCAGGCCCGTGCCGCTTCGCGCCGGCTGGCCATGGCAACGACGGCCGAGAAGAACGCCGCGCTGATGCACATCGCCGGCGCCATCCGCCGCGAGAAGGCCGCACTGCTCGCCGCCAATGCCGAGGATGTCGCCGCCGCCAAGGCGAACGGCCTGGAAACCGCGATGATCGACCGCCTGACGCTGACCGAGAAGGGCGTCGAAGGCATGGCCGAAGGCGTTGAACAGGTCGCCAAGCTGCCCGATCCGATCGGTGAGATGACCGACATCAAGTACCGTCCCTCCGGCATCCAGGTCGGCAAGATGCGCGTGCCGCTCGGCGTCATCGGCATCATCTACGAAGCCCGCCCGAACGTCACCGCCGACGCCGCGGCGCTGTGCCTGAAATCCGGCAACGCCGCCATCCTGCGCGGCGGCTCCGAAGCCATCCGCTCCAACCGCGCAGTCGCCGCGCTGGTCCAGGAAGGCCTCAAGGCCGCCGGCCTGCCGGCCGATTGCGTGCAGGTGATCGACACCACCGACCGCGCCGCCGTCGGCGAACTGATCACCATGCGCGAATTCGTCGACGTCATCGTGCCGCGCGGCGGCAAGGGCCTGATCGCCCGCCTGCTCGCCGAATCGCGCGTGCCGATGATCCAGCACCTGGACGGCAACTGCCACGTTTACCTGGAAGAGGAAGCCGATCCCAACAAGGCGCTGAAGATCGTCGAGAACGCCAAGACCCAACGCTACGGCACCTGCAACACCGCCGAATCGCTGCTCGTCGACCGCTCGGTCGCCGCCATGCTGCTGCCGCCCATCGCCCACATGCTCACCGCCAAGGGCGTCGAGATCCGCGGCTGCGCCGAAACCTGCGCCCTGATCAAGGAAGCGGTGCCGGCGACCGACGAGGATTACTACACCGAATTCCTGGCGCCGATCATCTCGGTCAAGGTCGTCTCCGGTATCGACGAGGCCATCGCCCACATCAACCAGTACTCGTCGGGCCATACCGAAGCCATCGTCACCGACAACCACCCGAAGGCCATGCGCTTCCTGCGCGAGGTCGACTCGGCTTCGGTCATGATCAACGCCTCGACCCGTTTTGCCGATGGTTTCGAGTACGGCCTGGGTGCCGAGATCGGCATCTCGACCGACAAGATCCACGCCCGCGGCCCGGTCGGCCTCGAAGGCCTGACCAGCCAGAAGTGGGTGGTGCTGGGTGACGGACACGTCCGCGGCTAAACCCGCCCTCCGGGCACCAGACAAAACCGGTGCCCGGATACCACAACAATAATCACCTCCGCTCGGAGCCACCCAAGGAGACAACGATGGCCAAACCGACCTTCGCCTGGGAAGACCCCTTCCTGCTCGACAGCCAACTCGCCGCCGACGAGCGCCAGGTGCGCAATGCGGCGCGAGATTTCGCGCAGAAGGCCTTGAAGCCGCGCATCCGCGATGCCTTCCGCCATGAGACGACTGATCCCGGAATCTATCGCGAGATGGGCGACATGGGCCTGCTCGGCGCGACGTTGCCGCCGCAATATGGCGGCGCCGGCCTGAACTACGTCTCCTACGGCCTGATCGCGCGCGAGGTCGAGTACGTCGATTCCGCCTACCGCACGCTGCTGTCGGTGCAATCCTCGTTGGCCATGGTGCCGATTTACGAATTCGGTTCCGACGAGCAGAAGGAGAAGTACCTCAAGCGCCTGGGCAAGGGCGAATTGATCGGCTGCTTCGGCCTGACCGAGCCGAACTCCGGCTCCGACCCGGCCAGCGCCAGCACCCGCGCCCGCGCCGTGCCCGGTGGTTGGCAGTTGTCCGGACGCAAGACCTGGATCACCAACTCACCGATCGCCGACGTTTTCATCGTCTGGGCCAAGGACGACGAAGGCATCCTGCGCGGCTTCATTCTCGACAAAGGCATGAAGGGGCTCTCCGCGCCGGCCATCCAGGGCAAGGTCGGCCTGCGCGCCTCGATCACCGGCGACATCGTGATGGATGAAGTCTTCGTTCCCGAAGAAAATCGCTTGCCCGGCGTCACCGGCCTGAAAGGTCCGTTCACCTGCCTGAATTCGGCGCGTTTCGGCATCTCCTGGGGCGCGCTCGGCGCCGCCGAAGCCTGCTGGCACACGGCTCGGCAATACACGCTGGACCGCAAGCAGTTCGACCGCCCGCTCGCCGCCAACCAGTTGGTCCAGAAGAAGCTGGCCGACATGCAGACCGAAATCGCCCTCGGCATCCAGGGCGCGCTGCGCCTCGGCCGCATGATGGACGACGGCAGCGCGACGCCGGAACTGATCTCGCTGATGAAGCGCAATAGTTGCGGCAAGGCCCTCGACATCGCCCGCAGCGCCCGCGACATGCTCGGCGGCAACGGTATTTCGGACGAATTCGGCGTCATCCGCCACGTCGTCAACCTCGAGGTGGTGAACACCTACGAAGGCACCCACGACGTGCATGCGCTGATCCTCGGCCGGGCGCAGACTGGAATTTCCGCATTCTGATTTTTGCCCATTTTGGGCAGTGCACCGCAGCAGGAGGTTTCCCATGACAGAAAACCGCTACCAGGCCGTCGTCACCGCCCCTGGCTTCGCGCTCGGCGTGCACTGCGACGAGGACGAAATCACCGGCATCGAATTCCTTGAACCGCGCCCGGAGGTCGCACCAGCCACGCCGCTTGCCGCCGAAGCCGTACGCCAGTTGCAGGCATGGCTGGCCGATCCGAACTTCGTCTTCGGCCTGCCCTTGAAGCCGGCCGGCACGCCCTTCCAGCGTCGCGTCTGGACACAGATCGCCAGCATTCCGCTCGGCCGCACGCTGACCTACGGCGAGGTCGCCAGGAATCTCAACAATGCGCCGCGCGCGGTCGGCCAGGCCTGCGGCGCCAATCCCTACCCGGTCCTCGTACCCTGCCACCGTGTCGTCGCCACCGGCGGCGGCCTGGGTGGCTTCAACCGCGAACGCGGCGGCTTCCTGCTCGACGTCAAACGCTGGCTATTACGCCA
>JAYRUZ010000113.1:0-6327 GCA_041918795.1 Azonexus sp.
CCTGCTGCACGGCCGTCGGATCGCCGATCAGGTTGGCCGGCAGTGGCCCGGCTTCGACGCGCAGCGGCAGTTCCTTGGCCTGGGCGCGGCTTTGCAGCATGGACAGCACGTTGTCGAGCACGCCTTCAACGCGCAACGGAATCTCGTTCAGCTTGATCTTGCCGGCTTCGATCTTGGACAGTTCGAGCACCGCGTTGATGATGTTGAGCAGGTGCTCGCCGGCCGCTTCCAGCTTGTCGAGCTGGCCTTCCTGGCGGGGCGTCAGGCCGCCGCGGCGGATCATGTAGGCCATGCCGGTGATGGCGTTGAGCGGCGTGCGGATTTCGTGGCTCATGTTGGCCAGGAAGGCGCTCTTCGCCACGCTGGCCGCTTCGGCGGCTTCCTTGGCGCGCGACAGCTCGGCGGTGCGTTCGGCGACCTGGCGTTCAAGTTCTTCGTGATGGCGGGCCAGCGCGTCCTTGGCGTTCCTTTCCTCGGTGATGTCGCGCGTGATCGACAGCAGGCAGGGCACGCCGTCCAGTTCCATGCGCGTGACCGAGAACATGCCCCAGAACAGTTCACCGTTCTTGCGCTGGAACTGGGCTTCGAATTCGAGATGGTCGGCGCCGCCGCCGATTTGCTCGGCCAGGCGGTGGCGATCCTCGGGGTGGGCCCAGAGCGAAAGTGCGAGCGAGCTGTGGCCGACGATTTCCTCGCGCGAGTAGCCGGAAATCCTGATGAAGGCACGGTTGACGTCGACATAAGTGCCTTCGCGCAGCGTGGTGATGGCGATGGCGTCGAGCGTCGTCTGGAAGGCTGTGCGGTAGCGTTTCTCGCTTTCGCTCAGGGCCAGGCGGGACAGGATGATGTCGGTGATGTCGCGGAAGTACCAGACCCGGCCCAGGTATTGCCCCTGCGGCCCGATCAGGGCGCGGGAATGGCGGTTCAGCGTACGCCCGTCCTTCAGCGCGATGTCGCAGACGTCTTCCAGCTCCGGGTTGGCGTAGAGCTCCTGCACGCGGCTGACGAAACCGGTCGGGTCGAGCGTCTGCTCCACGGCATGGCGCAGGTTGGGCGCATCCGGTTGATTGAGCAGGTCTTCCAGCGGCACCGACGGCCGGGGAATGTTCCACACTGAATAGAAGCGTTCATTGACGGCCACGATACGGTGATCGCTATCCACCACCAGAATGCCGTCCGGTGCTTCGTCGAGTATGGCCTGATGCACCAGCGAGCGTAACGAGTCGTCTTGCCGAACCGGACTCATGATCGCGAACGCTCCTTGTGCTTGGCCCTGGATAATGACGAATATTTTACTACGCCGGCCGCACCATTTTCCTAGCGATTGCGGCTGTTGCGTACCTTGTGCCACATGCTCCAGCTGAAGGCCAGCAAGCCCAGCCAGATCAGGCCGAAGCTGAGCAGCCGTGCCGGCTGCAACGGCTCGTCGAAGAGAAAGATGGCGGTCACGAACTGCAGGGTCGGGTTGATATACATCAGCATGCCGACGGTGGCCAGGTCGAGTCGCTGCGTGGCGGCGGCAAAGGCCATCAGCGGCACGGCGGTCAGGATGCCCGAGCCGATCAGCAAGGCTGCGGTGTACCCGTCGTTCAGGGCAAAAACCGTGTGCCCGTGCTGCGCCTGCCAGGCGGCGTAGGCCAGGCCGATCGGCAGCATGACGGCCGTTTCCAGTGCCAGGCCGGAAATGGCATCGACCGGCACCTGCTTGCGCAGCAGGCCGTAGCTGCCGAAGGTGCCGGCCAGGAAGAGGGCGATCCACGGCACCTTGCCCAGCGTCACCAGTTCGTTGCCGACGGCGGCGATGGCCAGGGCGATGGCCAGCCATTCCCAGCGGTTCAGCTTTTCCTTCAGGACCACCAGAGCGAGCAGCACATTGACCAGCGGCGTCAGGAAATAGCCCAGGCTGGCGGCGACGACCTGGCGTTGATCGACCGCCCACAGGAAACCCAGCCAGTTGGCGCCGAGCAGGATGGCGGCGACGGCCAGGCGGACCAGGTGGCGCGGCTGGCCGAACAGGCTGCGCAAGGCACCCCAGCGCCGGCGCAGCGTCAGCAACAGGCTGACCAGGACGAAGGCCCAGGCCGTGCGGTTGGTCAGGATGTCGAAGGGCGAAAGCTGTCCGAGCTGGCGGAAGTAGAGCGGGAAGAAGCCCCAGATCACGTAGGCGAGCAGGCCGTAGCCGATGCCCGCAAGCTGGCGGTTGGCGCTCATCCGGTCAGTGGTCGCGCAAGGCGGCCAGCGCTTCCGAGCGATAGTCGCGGCGGTAGAGGATGACCAGCACCACGAGAGCCAGCACCCCCAGCACATGCGGGCCGATCAGCCAGCCCGAGGCGGCCAGGCCGAAGTAATAGGCGCGGATGCCGCGGTTGAAATCGTCGCCGGCCAGGCTGTTGGCCTTGGCCAGGCGCTTGGCGTAGCGGTCGATTTCCGGCTCGCCGGTCTTGCCCAGCGGCGCGGCACCGACCAGGATGGAGAGCAGGTTGAACTGGCGCAGTGACCAGGTAAATTTGAAATAAGCGAACACGAAGCTCGACAGCACCAGCATCAACTTGATTTCGAGCAGTTCGCGCGAGCCGGTGCCGGCAAAGGGCAGGTCGGCCGTGAAGCTGATCAGTTTGTCCGAGGCGCCGAGGGCGGCGACCAGGCCGGCGATGATGTAGATGGTGGTGTTGGCGTAGAACGAAACGCTGGTCACCAGGTTGCCGATCAGCGTCGAATCGGTGACCCGCACCTCGCGTTCCAGCATGCGGTAGGCCCACAGCAGGCGGTACTGCTGGCTGGTACCGATCAGCCCGGCCGCGCCCGAGCGGCTATGCTCCGAATACCAGGCATAACCCGCCCAGCAGGCGTAGAAGACGACCAGCGAACTCCAGTCGATCAGGGAAAGATGGGGAAAGGCGTGCATGGGCGGAGTTTGCCACAAGCGGCAGGATGGGAGCGCGAAAGCTTGCCCATCGGCATGCGCAGGCGACTGCTGCGGTGCACCGGGCAAAATGGGCAAAAAACGGGGGCGGGATTTTTCGTGCGCTGCTGAGCCAATCCAGGGGTGAATTGGATTCGACCTGCCGACTCGTTGGCGATGATCGGCGGATCGCTATCTGTGCGGTGTTTGCAAGCTCGTCTTGCCCCAACGTTTTTCCAGCGCCCCGGTGGCAGCGGCCTTCAACAGCTTCTGAAAGCTGGGGCATTCGACATGGCTGGGTGCCGGGCAGGCTGCCGCATGGCGCAGTCCGCTGCTCATGGCGCGCAGGCGTTTGATCAGGGCATCGATTTCGTCGGCCTTGGCCGCCAGCAACTGGCGGTCGATGTTCGGGCCGCCATAAGGCGAAAGCATGGAGCGGATTTCATCCAGCGACAGACCGGCGGCCTGCCCGAGGGCGATCAGGGCCAGTTGCTCCAGCACGCTCGGCGAGTAACGCCGCCGCTCACCCTTCTCGCGCACCGAGGAAATCAGCCCCTTCTGCTCGTAGAAACGCAGCGCCGACGAGGGGATGCCGGTCTGTTTGCTGACCTCGGAAATATCCATCGCTATACCCCTTGACTTGAAGTTGACTTCAACTTCTACAGTGCACTCCAGAGTCTCTTTCGTCAACTTGCAAGGAGTGCGTCATGACTGCAACTCAGGAAATTCTGCGGGTCGCCCTGATCGGGGGCGGCGCGACTTTGATCATGGATGTCTGGCTGATGTTCCTGAAGCGGATCGGGGTTCAGACACTCAATTTCGCTTTCATCGGGCGCTGGGTCGGGCATCTGGTTCAAGGGCGGATTGCGCATGCAGCCATCGCCAAGGCCATGCCGATTGCCAACGAAACCCCGCTCGGCTGGCTGACGCACTACGCGATCGGCTTTGCCTTTGCCGGTCTGTTGCTGGCGCTTGCCGGGAGCCAGTGGGCGAATGAGCCGACTTTGGCTCCGGCGCTCCTCATCGGCATCGCCACCGTCGTTTTCCCGCTATTCGTCATGCAGCCGGCCATGGGCCTGGGGTTTGCCGCGGCGAAGACGCCTTCGCCGCTCAAGAGCTGCCTCAGAAGCGTGATCAATCACTGCGTATTCGGCCTTGGCCTCTTTCTTTCCGCCTGGCTCATCGAATGGATTTCGCGATGAGTGCCTGTTGCTTCAGATTTGAAATCCATTTTTATCCGGAGTCAGTGAAATGAAAAAACTTGCCGTCATCTACCACAGCGCCCATGGCCACACGGCGCATATTGCCCAGCAGGTCGCCGAGGGTGCGCAGGGGGTCGCCGATACCGAAGTCCATGTCGTCAAGGCCGAGGAATTGACCCGCAGGCCGGAGCAGTTGCTTGAGTACGATGGTTTCCTCTTTGGCTCGCCGACTTATCTCGGTGGCGTTTCCGGAACCTTCAAGACCTTCATGGATTCGACCGGGGGGCTGTGGCGGACCCAGCAACTCAAGGGCAAGCTGGCCGCCGGTTTCACCGTTTCGTCCTTGCCGGCCGGGGACAAGCAGACGACGCTGGTTTCGCTGTTCACCTTCTGCATGCAACACGGAATGTTGTGGGTGGGCAATCCGATTCTGCCCGAGCAGCACCGCGGCGTGCCCTACGACGAAGCGGCCAACCGCCTGGGTTCCTGGTCCGGCCTGATGGCCCAGGCCGGGCATTCGGCTCCCGCCGATTCCTTCGTGGCCGGCGACGTCAAGACCGCCCGGATGTTCGGCCGGAACTTTGCCGAAACCGCCCGGCGCATCGCCAACGAACTGAAAAACTGATCAGGAGACTTTCCCATGATTCCGAAAAAATTTGCCCCGATGCTGTTCAGCCTCATTCTCTCCGGTCTGATGTCCTTGCTCGTCTCGGGAATCGCCACCGTCCGTGCCGCGGGCCTGTCCGACGGCCTCCTCGGTCTGTGGGTGTCGGCCTGGCTGACGGCTTGGCTGTTCGCCTTTCCGGTCGTCATGCTGGTTGCCCCGCTGACCCAGAAAGCCGTGCGGGCGCTGGTGGCCGAGAACTGAGTTCTGGTCAAGCCCAGCCAATGAGCGCTGCCCCCAGGCGTGGGCGGAGTGGATGGATTAACGCCCGGCCTTCCCCCGCAACGACCTCACCTCGAACCCCGCTTCATCGACCACGCCGCCCTGCGCATCGACCAGCCGCAGGCGATGCCGGCCCGGTTGCGGTAGCCAGCGCAGGGTCGAATCGGCGCGGGCCAGGGGGCGGCCGTCGAGTTGCCATTGCCAGCCTTTGCCGGCCGGGGCGCTGAGTTTGAGTTCGATGCGCTGGCGATTGGGCGGGATGTCGGGGTCGAGGGCGAGGATAGTGCCGTCGGTCGGGTAGGCGATACGGGCAAGCGCGTTGCCACCGGCCTGGCGGATGACGCTTTGTTCGGTGCCGGTGATGAACCATTCGTCGCGCGCCGGTTCGCGCGGCGGTTCGAAGCGGATGCGCTGGCGAAGCAGGCCCTTGGGCGGGGCGGGCGGCTGGCTGGCAACGGCAGCGCGGCCGCGGGCCGGGTCGCCGCGCTGCAGCCAATCCATCACTTCGCGCCAGACCGGCGCCGCGCCGCTGATGCCGGAAACGTCGTGCATCGGGCTGCCGCTGGCGTTGCCGACCCAGACGGCGACGGTGTAGCGGCGCGAGAAGCCGGCGCACCAGTTATCGCGCATGTCCTTGCTGGTGCCGGTCTTGGCGGCGGCCCAGTAGGGCGTGGCCAGCCAGGATTCGAGGCCGAAGGTGGCGGCGCGGGCGTTGCGGTCGGCCAGAATGTCGCCGACCTGGAAGCTGGCGGTGGGGGCAAAGGCGGTGTGCGGTTGGCCGGTAAAGACGTCGGTGCAGCCCTCGCGGCGGCAGGGAACCGGGCTCTCACCCTGGCCCGGCGTGGCGCGCAGAGGCCGCCACTGGCCGCCGTTGGCCAGGCTACGGTAGGCGTTGGCCAGCATGAGCAGCGAAACGTCGGCCGAACCGAGGGCAAGGCTGAAGCCGTACCAGTCGCCATCCTGCTTCAAACTGGCGAAGCCGGCGGCGCGCAGGCGGCGCAGGAAAGGCTCGGGGCCGAGGCGGACGACGGTGCGCACGGCCGGCACGTTGAGCGACCCCCCGAGCGCCCGGCGCACCGAGACCCAGCCCTGGTAATGCGGTTCGTAGTTTTGCGGCGCGTAGAGGCCGTTGCCGGTGTCGAGCGTCAGCGGGGCGTCTTCGAGCAGCGAGGCGGGGGTCAGCGTGCGCGTCTCGAAGGCCAGCGCGTAGAGAAAGGGTTTCAGCGTCGAGCCGGCCTGGCGCAGGGCGGTGACGCCATCGACTTCGGCGGCCTCCGACAGATCGCCGCTGGAACCGACCCAGGCGAGGATTTCGCCGCTGGCGTTGTCGAGCACGA
>JAYRUZ010000114.1:0-4525 GCA_041918795.1 Azonexus sp.
TCGATCAGCACCTCGGTTTCCGGTCGCGGGATCAGGACGTCGGGCGACACCTGGAACACCCGGCCGCGAAACTCTGCCTCGCCGACCAGATAGGCCAGCGGTTCACCGGCGGCGCGCCGTTCGACCCATTCGGCAAACTGCGCCGCGGCCGGCGCAATCAACGGCATCTCGGGCCGGGCCAGCAAGTCGGTATGCGTGCAGCCGCTGGCGTATTCGAGCAGCAGGCGCGCATCGAGCCGGTCGATGCGCTGGCGTGCTGCGGTGTACGCCTCGCCCAGGGTCATTTTCAGGATTGCTCGGCGAGTTCGGCCAGCAGGTCGGCCTGATGTTCTGCGGCCAGGGCGTCGAGCAGTTCACTCATGTCGCCGTCCATGATCGCGGCGATCTTGTACAGCGTCAGGTTGATGCGGTGGTCGGTCACCCGCCCCTGCGGGAAGTTGTAGGTGCGGATGCGCTCGGAACGGTCGCCCGAGCCGATCAGGCTCTTGCGCGTGCTGGCGATGGCGTTCTGTTGTGCCCGCACCTGCACGTCCTTGATACGTGCCGCCAGCACCTTCATCGCCGACGCCTTGTTGGCGTGCTGCGAACGGCCGTCCTGGCATTCGGCGACAATGCCGGTCGGAATGTGCGTGATACGCACCGCCGAATCGGTCTTGTTGATGTGCTGGCCACCGGCGCCGGAGGCGCGGAAGGTGTCGATGCGCAGATCGGCCGGGTTGAGGTTCACATCCTCGACCTCGTCGGCTTCCGGCATGATCGCCACGGTGCAGGCCGAGGTGTGGATGCGCCCCTGGGTTTCGGTTTCCGGCACGCGCTGCACGCGGTGGCCGCCCGACTCGAACTTCAGGCGCGAATAGGCGCCAAAGCCGGCGATGCGGCAAATCACTTCGCGATAGCCGCCGAGTTCCGACTCGCTGGCCGACATGATCTCCACCTGCCAGCGCTGGCGCTCGGCGTAGCGCGTATACATGCGCAGCAGGTCGCCGGCAAACAGCGCCGACTCGTCGCCGCCAGTGCCGGCGCGGATTTCCAGCAGCACGTTGCGCTCGTCGTTGGGGTCCTTCGGCAGCAGCAGCTTCTGCAGTTCCAGCTCGAACTCGGGCAAGCGCGCCTTGGCCGCCGCCATCTCCTCTTCCGCGAATTCGCGCATGTCCGGATCGGCCAGCATGGCCTCGGCTTCGGCCAGGTCATTCTCGGCCTGGCGGAAGGCGTTGAACTGGAGGGTCACCGGCTCGATTTCGGCCCGTTCGCGCGTCAACTTGCGGAACTGCTCCATGTCGCCCGCCGCATCGGGCGAGGACAACATGCGGTCGATCTCATCGAGGCGATCGACCAGCAACTCGAGTTTTTGGCGGATGCTCGATTTCATTTTTCAGGGCCAGCCGGGGTCTTAGGGAGAAGGGGCGTAATGGTACCCGAGAACATCAATTATCGCCGACGTACAGCCATTGTCACGGCACATTGAAAGCACCATAATCCCGCATCCCCTTTCGGCAATCGTCATGGCTACCGTCTCGCATTCCCTGATCGCGCTGGCAGAAACACTGGAACTGCGCTGGCAAAGCTACCGCGCCAGCGGCGATTTCGACCATTTTGTCGAATTCACGCTGTCGCTGAATGGCCTGACCGAACGTCTCGGGCAGCAGAACCTGCCCGGCATGGCCGTCGCCAGTCAGGAGCTGGAGAACCGCGCGCTGACGCTGCTCAACGAAAGCTCGACCCACCCGGTGACCGGCGAATTGGCCGACGCCATCAGTCAGCAGTTGAGTGTCATTCTGGATTTGTTGCGGCGCCACGAGACCCCGGCCGTTGCCGCCAAACGGGCAAGCGATGCGGACGAGGACAGCAAGGGCCACTGGATACGTCAACGTAACGTATTGATCGTCTCTCGCCCCGCCCATCCGTGGAGCGAGGCGCTGGTCGAACAACTGTCCTTTTACGGCTTCAAGGCTCATCCCATTTCCTGGGAGGAAACACCCAGCCTCGAAGACAGTCCGCTCGCCGTCATCTGCATTCCGGACCACGAAAACCGGATCTATCCGCACATGGCGCTGGAAACCATCAAGCGTCTGAAAGCTCGCTTCCTGACCAGCTATTTCTATTGCCTGTCGGTTCCGTCCTCGCTTGAAGCCATCGTTGGCTTGCAGCGAGCCGGTGCCAATGTCTGCATTCCGGCCGAATTCAAGCTGAGCAACATCCTGTCGCGCATTCTCGATCTGGTCGAAAGCCGCGAGCAGGAGACGCATCGCGTCCTCGTCGTCGAAGACTCCAAGACGGCCGTCGCGCACATCCAGCGCGCGCTGAACCTGCATGGCATCGAGAGCCGCGCCATCCACACGCCGCTCGACCTGATGCAGGCGATTGCCGACTATCAGCCACACGCCATCCTGATGGACATGCATATGCCCTTCTGCACCGGCGTCGAAGTCACCCGCGCCCTGCGCCAGATTCCGGAATTCCAGACCTTGCCGGTCATCTACCTGTCGAGCGAAACCGATATCGCGCACCAGGTCGAAGCCTTGCGCCTGGGCGGCGACCAGTTCCTGACCAAACCGGCCAACCCCATCGTACTGGCGGCCGTGGTCAAGACCAAGATCGAACGCTTCCGTGAGATGCAGCGCTCCGGGCGGCACGACAGCCTGACCGGCCTGCTCAACCACTCCTCGTCGAAGGAACAGTTGGAGCAGATGGTCCGCCGCGCCCTGCCGACGGGAAAATTGACCGTCGCCATGATCGACATCGACCGTTTCAAGTCGATCAACGACAACTACGGCCATCCGGTCGGCGACCAGGTAATCCGCAGCCTGGCCTGGCTGCTGCGCGGCCGACTGCGCAATACCGACCTGGTCGGGCGATATGGCGGCGAAGAATTTCTCATCGCCTTGAACGGCACCGACAGCGAACAAGCATTCCGCCTGCTCGACCGCATCCGCAGCGACTTTTCGGAATTACCGCATGCCCATGCGCGTGGCGCGCTGCGCGCCAGCTTCAGTTGCGGCATTGCCTCGGTGCCGGTGCACGTCACCGGCAGCGCATTGATCGAAGCGGCCGACGAAGCGCTGTTACGGGCCAAACGAGAAGGGCGCAACCGGATCATCGCCGCCCCGACCTCGCCGGTGATCCCGCAGACGGTCTGACTGACGCTAGTCGGAAGAATGCAGGTGGAACAGGCGCGCAGCGGCCGACTGCAGTTCGCTGCGCTCGCCCCCCTCGGCGGCATTCAGTGTCTGCGTCGGCGCATGCAGGAACTTGTTGGTCAGGCGCTGCGATAGCTGTTCGAGCACCTTTTCCGGTGCCTCGCCCTTGCCGATCAGCTTCAGCGCATGTTCCATCTCATGGCGGCGCATGCGTTCCGCTGCATCGCGCAGCGAACGAATGACCGGCACGGTTTCACGCGACTGCAACCAGGCAAGGAAATCCTGCACACGATTGGCGATGATGTCCTCGGCCTCGACGACCGCGGCCTGTCGGGACTCCAGGCCGCTTTCCACGACCTGCGCCAGATCGTCGACGGTATAGAGGAAGACATCATCGAGTTCGCCGACTTCTTCTTCGATGTCGCGCGGCACGGCCAGGTCGACCATGAAGATTGGGCGATGGCGGCGTACCTTGACCGCGCGCTCGACCATGCCCAGGCCGATGATCGGCAACGGGCTGGCCGTACAGGACACGACGATGTCGTGCTGGGCCAGATATTCGCCCAGTTCATCCAGACGGATGGCCGTGCCGCCGTATTGTTCGGCCAGAGCCCGGCCGCGCTCGATGGTGCGGTTGGCAATGGTCACCTGCTTCGGTTTCTGCGAGCAGAAATGCGCGGCGCACAATTCGATCATCTCGCCGGCACCGATGAACAGGATGCGCTGGTCGGCAATCGATTCAAAAATACGCTCGGCCAGATGTACCCCGGCCGCCGCCATCGACACGATATTGGCACCGATGGCCGTCGTCGAACGGACTTCCTTCGCCACCGAAAATGAACGCTGGAACAGCTTGTGCAGTTGCGTGCCGAGCGTCCCCGACTCTTCCGCCGCGCGGATCGCATCCTTCATCTGGCCGAGGATTTGCGGTTCGCCGATGACCATCGAGTCCAGGCCGCTGGCGACACGGAAGGCATGGCGTACCGCCTCCGGCTGCGGATGGGCGTAGATGTAGGGTGCAATCTCGGCGCGATCGATCTGGTGGTAATGCGCCAGCCAGTCGATCACCGCCTCCGGCGTCTCGGCAGCGCAATAGATTTCCGTCCGGTTGCAGGTGGACAGGATGGCCGCTTCCTTGACCGCCTGGCTATGCACCAGATCGGCCAGCGCGTGCGGCAATTTATCGGCGCCAAACGCCACACGCTCACGGATCGCAAGCGGTGCGGAATGATGGTTGATGCCGAGGGTAAATATCACCGGATATGGGCAGAAGCGCACAAAATGGGGGCCGATTATAGCACTGGCGGCCCCCGGCCCCGATTGAGGCAGATCGGAAAAATGGCGCGGGATTCGGCCTGTGGCCTTGCCGCGCAAGCAAGGCCACAGGC
>JAYRUZ010000114.1:4625-6238 GCA_041918795.1 Azonexus sp.
CGCTCCTTGCGCGGTTTGACGCGCAGGCCGAAGGCCACGTTCTCGAAGACCGTCATGTGGCGAAACAGGGCGTAATGCTGGAAGACGAACCCGACGTTGCGCTCGCGGGCATGCAGGTGTGTCGCCTCGGCGCCGGAGAACAGGATGTCGCCCTGATCCGGCGTTTCCATGCCGGCGATGATGCGCAGCAGCGTGGTCTTGCCGCAGCCGGAGGGGCCGAGCAGGGCGACCAGCTCGCCGGTCGGGATGTCGAGGTTGATGTTGTCGAGCGCGACGAAGTTGCCGAAGCGCTTGGCGATGTTGCGGATTTCGATACTCATGACGTCTTCTCGGCCGGCAGATCGGCAGTCAGCATTTCGGTTTCCTTGCGCATGCGCCATTCGACGACGGTCTTGGCGACCAGCGTGACGAGCGCCAGCAAGGCGAGAACGGAAGCGGCGGCAAAGGCGCCGATGGCGTTGTATTCGTTGTAGAGGATTTCGACGTGCAGCGGCAGCGTGTTGGTCTCGCCGCGAATATGACCGGAGACCACCGACACGGCGCCGAATTCGCCCATCGCACGGGCGTTCGACAGGATCACCCCGTAGAGCAGGCCCCACTTGATGTTGGGCAAGGTGACGCGCCAGAACATCTGCCAGCCCGAGGCGCCGAGCGACACGGCGGCCTCTTCCTCGTCCTTGCCTTGCGACTGCATCAAGGGGATCAGTTCGCGGGCAATGAAGGGGAAGGTGATGAACAGCGTGGCGATGATCATGCCCGGCACGGCGAAGACGATCTTGATTTCGTGCGCGCTCAGCCACTCGCCGAAATAGCCTTGCGAGCCAAAGAGCAGGATGAAAATCAGGCCCGCCACGACCGGCGACACGGCAAACGGCAGGTCGATCAGCGTGATCAGCAGGCTCTTGCCCCTGAAATCGAACTTGGCAATGGCCCAGGCGGCAGCCACGCCGAACAGGATATTGAAGGGCAGCACGGCCAGCGCGATCAGGATGGTCAGCCAGATGGCCGAGCGGGTTTCCGGCTCCTGCAATGCCTCCAGGTAAAGCGGCATACCTTGGGCCAGGGCCTCGGCAAACACGGCGATCAAGGGCAAGCCCAGGAAGAAGAACAGGAAGCCGAGACCGACCGTCAGCAAGGTGTAGCGAACCCAGCTCGGCTCCTGCGTAGCGCGGGTGGATTTCATTGCGCACCTCCCGCCTGGCCAGCAGCAACTTCCAGCGGCTCGCTGTTCTTGTGCCGGTTGGCGGCCCACCATTGCAGCACATTGATGACCAGCAGCAGCACGAAGGAAATGGCCAGCATGACCACGGCCAGGGCGGTGGCACCGAGTACGTCGTACTGCTCCAGCTTGGAGATGATCAGCAGCGGGACGATTTCCGAAATCAGCGGCAGGTTGCCGGCGATGAAGATGACCGAGCCGAATTCACCGAGCGCGCGGGCGAAGGCCAGTGCAAAACCGGTCAGCAAGGCCGGGCCGATGGCCGGAAAGATCACCTTGGCGAAGGTTTGCCAGCGCGAGGCGCCGAGCGAAGCGGCGGCTTCTTCGACTTCGGTTTCGATATCCTCGATCACCGGCTGCAGCGTGCGCACGACGAAAGGCAAGGTGATGAAAG
>JAYRUZ010000115.1:0-6211 GCA_041918795.1 Azonexus sp.
CGGGCAGATAGAAAAAGAAACGGGCATCCGGGTGTCTGTTTCCCCGTAATGCCCGTTGCTGCGGTGCACGCCCCGTTTGGGGCAAAAATCAGGCGGCTTTCTTGGCGTGACTGCGCGCCGACTTCTTCAGCGACTTGTACAGTTCCGGTTCCTGCGACTTCAGGTACTCGATCACTTCCCAGTCTTCGCGCTTGATGCCCTTGATGTCGATTTGTTCGACGTGGACCAGGCGCAGCAGTTCACGCACCGGCTTGGGCATGTTGCGGCCGCTTTCGTAGCGGGAGCCGCCACTCTGGGTCACACCCAGGGTGGACCAGAATTGTTGTTGGTTCATGCCAAGCTTGCGACGGATTTCGCGAGCGTCGATCTTCTCGATGGTCTTGACGGTGGTCATCATTCAATCTCCATTCGCTAGTGTCATGAGGCTACCCAAGCATCCTAGCGTTATATGACTTAGGTAATATAACCAAGTGTATATACATGTATGACAAAGGGCAAGTGCTAACGCCATAATTATTTTTAATATATGCGATTAATTTTATTAAAAATACCATTTATTTTTTGTGGTTTTTGTCCTTTCTGTGTCCGTTGTAGGGCTTTGCGAAGCTGGGGGGATGCACTAAGATTTGGCATCAAAATCTGTTTGAGGTTCGCTCAATGCTGGTTCGTGAAATCCTTCGGGTCAAAGGCGGCACGCTCTACACGGCCACGCCGCAGCAGTCGCTGGCTTCGGCCGTCGACCTCATGGCCGATCTCGATCTTGGTTCCTTGGTCGTGATGGATGGCGGAAAGATGGTCGGCATGCTGACTTTCCGTGAGGTCCTGCGCGCCATGAGACAAAGCGGCCAGCAACTGGAGAGCCTCACTGTGGGCCAGGTCATGCTGGCCGATCCGATAACCGGCTTTCCTGATATGGAAGCCAATGATTTGCGTCGGTTGATGATCGAAAAGCATTCCCGCTACCTGCCGATTGTCGAA
Source organism: Azonexus sp. (assembly GCA_041918795.1). GTDB lineage: Bacteria > Pseudomonadota > Gammaproteobacteria > Burkholderiales > Rhodocyclaceae > Azonexus. Next base: position 979 of record JAYRUZ010000115.1, read on the forward strand.
GGCGGCATGCTGCTCGGAGTGATTTCCTTCCTTGATGTGGCCAAGGCGGTGCTCGAAGAGCAGAGCTTCGAGAACAAGATGTTGAAAAGCTATATCAAGAACTGGCCGGACGAAACGCCTGCTTGAGGCTTTCCGGCGAGAAGCAAAAAGGCGGCTATTGCCGCCTTTTTGCGTATGAGTAGTCCTTTGGCTGGTGCCGAAAGACACTGATCGGGCGTGATAAACTGGCAACCTCCCTGAATGATTGGCAGTGCCTTATGTCCGGCAATACTTTCGGTACCCTTTTTACTGTAACTTCTTTCGGCGAATCCCATGGGCCGGGGATTGGCTGTGTGATAGATGGCTGCCCGCCTGGGCTGGAAATTTGTGAGGCCGACATCCAGGCCGAGCTGGATCGCCGCAAGCCGGGCACTTCGCGCCATGTCACCCAGCGTCGCGAACCGGATACCGTGGAGATTCTGTCCGGTGTATTCGAGGGCAAGACGACGGGAACGCCGATCGCGCTGTTGATCCGTAATCAGGATCAGCGCAGCAAGGACTACGGCAATATCGCTTCGACCTTCCGTCCGGGGCATGCCGACTACACCTATACCCAGAAATACGGTTTTCGCGACTATCGTGGCGGCGGTCGTTCATCGGCCCGTGAAACTGCCGTGCGTGTGGCGGCTGGCGCCATTGCCCGCAAGTGGCTGAATGAGCGCTATGGCGTAAGCATCCGCGGCTGGATGAGCGCACTCGGCCCGATCGAAATTCCGTTTGTTGCCGAGTCTGATATCGACGGCAATGCCTTCTTCGCGCCGAATGCCGGCATCGTGCCGGAGCTGGAAAGCTATATGGATGGCTTGCGCAAGTCGCTCGACTCGGTGGGAGCCAAGATCACCGTGACCGCGAGCGGTGTGCCGGTCGGTTGGGGCGAGCCGGTTTATGACCGTCTCGATGCTGAAATTGCCTACGCCATGATGGGTATCAACGCGGTGAAAGGTGTCGAGATTGGCGCCGGTTTCGCCAGTGTGGGGCAAAAGGGCAGCGAGCACGGCGACGAAATGACGCCGCAAGGCTTCGCCAGTAATCACGCCGGCGGCATTCTCGGCGGGATTTCGACCGGGCAGGACATCGTGGTCAACATGGCGATCAAGCCGACCTCGTCCATTGCCCAGCCGAGACGTTCGATCAATCTCGATGGCGAGGCCATCGAGGTGGCAACCGAAGGGCGTCACGACCCTTGCGTGGGGATTCGGGCGACACCGATTGCCGAAGCCATGCTGGCGCTGGTGTTGATGGATCATGCATTGCGCCATCGTGCCCAATGTGGCGATGTGGACTGCAAGACCCCACGCATTCCAGGGAAAATCGCTTAGAATCCAAGGTTTTTCGACGCAAATTTTTAGCAGATTGCTGCTGCACTAGGGAGACCATCATGCAAGTCGATCATCACGACCTCCAGACCGAATTCCCCGAGATGGCCGACGCCATCGATGTACTGAAGAACGGGAACGCGCACTTCGCCAAGCTGCATGCGACCTATCATCGCCTGACCGGCCGGGTCGAGGATCTGGAAGCGCATGACATGCCGGTTGCCGACTTCACCATCGAAGACATGAAGAAGCAGCGCGTCAAGTTGAAGGACGAGCTTTACCACATCCTGCTGGCCTTCCGCGCCGGTCAACAGGCTGCCAAGTAAGCGCAGCCTCGCCCGACAGTGCATCCGGTAAAATCGCCGGATGCATGCTTTGCCCTACTGGCGCCTCTCGGGTTACTACTTTTTCTACTTTGCCTTCATCGGCGCGTTCTCGCCGTATTTCGGGCTCTATCTCCAATCGCTGAGTTTTTCTGCCTGGGACATCGGTTTGCTGATGTCGCAGATGCAGTTGATGCGCCTGTTCGGTCCCAATGTCTGGGGCTGGGCGGTGGATCGCTTCGGGCATCGACTGCCCATCATCCGTCTCGCGGGGGCGGTCGGTCTGGCCGGATTTCTCGCCTTCTTCTGGCTCGACAGGCTACCCGGCATGCTGGTGGCGATGGCGGTTCTGGCTTTTTTCTGGAGTGCTGCCTTGCCCTTGGTCGAGGCGCTGACTTTCGATCATTTGCGTGAGGAGCACGGGCGCTACAGCAAATTGCGCGTCTGGGGGTCGATTGGCTTTATCGTCGCTGTGATGGCGACCGGTGCAGTGCTCGATCTGGTGCAGCCGGTGGGTGTGCTGTGGGTGTGTACCTTCATATTGTCGGGTATCCTGGCCTTCGCTGCGGTTTTGCCCGAGGCTCAGCAGGTCAAGCATCACGAATCGGCGCCGGCCATCGGCGAGATTCTCAAGGCCGGGCCGGTGCGCGGCTTCCTGGTGGCCTGTTTTGCCATGTCAGTGGCACATGGCGCTTATTACGTTTTCTATTCCATTCATCTGGCCGATCATGGCTACAGCAAGACGAGCGTCGGCCTGCTGTGGTCGCTCGGGGTGCTGGCCGAAATCGTCGTTTTCATGGCGATGCCGAAGCTGTCACGGCGTTATTCGCTGCGCCACATCATGCTCTTCTGCTTCGCTACCGCGGCCTTGCGCTTCGTGCTGATCGGCTGGGGCGTGGAGTCGCTGGCTATCATGGTTTTTGCCCAGTTATTGCACGCGTTCACCTTTGGTGCCTATCACGCCTCAGCCATCGCCGCCGTCAGCCAGTGGTTTCCCGGCAAGGCGCAGGCGCGTGGGCAGGCGTTGTATTCCAGTCTGACCTTCGGCGCCGGCGGTTTGCTCGGTGCGTTGATCAGCGGTCGCACCTGGGACGACTGGGGGGCCGGATGGACCTTCTCGCTCGGTGCGGCCTTCGCTTTGCTGGGCTTGTATTGCATCTGGCGCTGGCTGCATGTGACTGCTGCGGTGCACGGGCCAAAATGGCAAAAAACCGACGATCCTGTGCAATAATCCAAGGCTTTCCAGCCTACTTTTGGTTCCATGTCGAAGACTCTTTACGAGAAGCTTTGGGATAACCATGTCGTCCATCAGGAAGCGGACGGCACGGCCCTTCTCTACATCGATCGCCACCTTGTGCATGAGGTGACCAGCCCGCAGGCTTTCGAAGGCCTGAAACTGGCTGGCCGCAAGCCGTGGCGCGTTTCGTCCATCGTGTCGACGCCCGATCACAATACGCCGACCGATCATTGGGAAGAGGGGATCAAGGATCCCATCTCGCGCCTGCAAGTGGAAACACTTGACGCCAATATCCGTGAAGTCGGCGCACTGGCTTATTTCCCGTTCAAGGATCCGCGCATGGGTATTCTCCATGTGGTTGGTCCGGAAAACGGCGCGACCCTGCCCGGCATGACCGTGGTGTGTGGCGACTCGCACACTTCGACGCACGGCGCTTTCGCTTGCATGGCGCACGGCATCGGTACTTCCGAAGTCGAGCACGTGATGGCGACGCAGTGCCTGGTGCAGAAAAAATCCAAGACCATGCTGATTGCCGTCGAAGGGCAATTGGGCAAGGGCGTGACGGCCAAGGATGTGGCGCTGGCCATCATCGGCAAGATCGGTACGGCCGGCGGTACCGGCTACGCCATCGAATTCGGCGGTAGCACTATCCGCAGCCTGTCGATGGAAGGCCGCATGACCCTGTGCAACATGGCGATCGAAGCCGGCGCGCGTCTGGGCTTCGTCGCAGTCGATGACACGACGATCAATTACCTGAAGGGGCGCCCCTTCTCGCCGACCGGCGAAATCTGGGACAAGGCCGTCGCCTACTGGCGTACGCTGCACTCCGATGCAGGCGCGCAATTCGATCAGGTGGTGAACCTGAAGGCCGAAGAAATTCGCCCGCAGGTGACCTGGGGTACCTCGCCGGAAATGGTGGTTTCGGTCGATGGCATCGTGCCCGATCCGGCCAAGCAGGCCGATCCGGTCAAGCGCGAAGGCATGGAACGCGCCCTGCAGTACATGGGCTTGAATCCGAATACGCCGATCAAGTCGATTCAGGTCGACAAGATTTTCATTGGCTCCTGCACCAACTCGCGCATCGAGGATTTGCGCGAAGCGGCCAGTGTGCTGAAGGGGCGCCATATTGCCGCGAACATCAAGCTGGCCCTGGCCGTGCCGGGTTCCGGCTTGGTCAAGCGTCAGGCCGAGGCCGAGGGCTTGGACAAGGTGTTCGTCGCCGCCGGTTTCGAATGGCGTGAGCCGGGTTGCTCGATGTGTCTGGCCATGAACGCAGACCGTCTGGAGCCGGGTGAGCGTTGCGCTTCGACCTCGAACCGCAATTTCGAAGGGCGTCAGGGCGCTGGTGGTCGTACCCATCTGGTCAGTCCGGCCATGGCGGCTGCCGCGGCGCTGGCCGGGCATTTCGCCGACGTGCGCGACATCCTCTGAGGAGCGTTCGATGCGTAGCCTGATTCTCTCCGGTTTTCTCTGTCTCCTGGCCGCCTGCAACACGGCGCAGGGGGTCAAGAAAGACGTTGCCGTCGGCGTCGAGAAGACCGGCGAGGCCCTGCAGAAGGGTGGTCAGGCCGTCGAAGGTGCTATGAACAAGACAGGTGAAGTGGTCGGCGGCGCCATCAAGAAGGGTGGCGAGGCCGTACAGAAGGTGGTGGAGTAAATGGATAAGTTTGTTCGTCTGGAAGGCCTGGTGGCGCCGCTCGATCGCAGCAACGTCGATACCGACGCCATCATCCCCAAGCAGTTCCTCAAGTCGATCAAGCGTTCCGGCTTCGGGCCGAACGCCTTCGACGAGTGGCGTTACATGGACGTCGGCGAGCCGGGGCAGGATTGCTCGGGGCGGCCGAAGAACCCCAATTTCGTGCTGAACCAGCCGCGCTATCAGGGCGCCGAAGTGCTGCTGACCCGCGCCAACTTCGGTTGCGGCAGCTCGCGCGAACACGCGCCGTGGGCGCTGCTCGATTTCGGTTTCAAGGCGATCGTTGCTGAATCGTTTGCCGACATCTTCTTCAATAACTGTTTCAAGAATGGCATCCTGCCTATCGTGCTGCCGGCCAACGAGGTTGACGCACTGTTCGGTCAGGTCGAAGCGACGCCGGGTTACAAGCTGGTCGTCGATCTGCCGGCGCAGGCGGTGATTCGTCCGGATGGCCATGCCATCCCGTTCCAGGTCGACGCCTTCCGCAAGGAATGCCTGCTCAACGGCTGGGACGATATCGGCCTGACCTTGCGCCATGCCGAAAAGATCAAGGAATTCGAGGCCAAGCGCCGTATCGAGCAGCCCTGGTTGTTCGCGTAACAAGGAGAGAACATGAAGATTT
>JAYRUZ010000116.1:0-6098 GCA_041918795.1 Azonexus sp.
TCGGTCAGCAGGGTCTGGCGGGCAGCGCCGAAGTCGAGCAGGACCGGCGTGTTGTCGCTGCGCAGATAGATGTTCGACGGTTTCAGATCGAGATGCAGCAGCTTGTTCGAGTGCACTTCGCGCAGGCCGTTGAGCAGGCGGGTGAATACCCCTCGGATGAAGCGCTCGGAAATGTGTCCCTGATGCTTCTGGATGAATTCCTGCAGCGTGCGCCCGTGCTCGTACTCCATCACCATGTAGACGGTGTCGTTGGCGCGGAAGAAATTCAACACGCGGATCACGTTGGGGTGCGACAGCCTGGCCAGGGCCCGGCCTTCCTCGAAGAAGCACTTCATGCCGTAGCGGAAGGCGCCCTGGTGATCGGCGGTGATGACTGGCTTGATTTCGCCCTTGCCGCGCAAGGCGAGGCTGTTCGGCAGGTACTCCTTGATGGCGACCTGTTTGCCGGTCGGGTCGGCCGCCAGATAGACGATCGAAAACCCGCCGAGCGAAAGCTGGCGTTCGACTGTGTACTCCTCCAGCTGTGTGCCGTTGGGCAGGGCGTGGTTGGCTTGTTGCGCCATCGATCTCGCGGTTATGATGCAATCCCAGGCATTTTCGGGCGTGTTGTCCGGCCTGTAAAGCTGGAGACTAACCTAGAATGATCTGTAGCATGACCGGTTATGCAGTAAAAACGCGTGATATCGAGCGTGGAACGCTGCAACTCGAACTGAAGAGCGTCAATTCGCGCTACCTCGATTTTCACTTCCGCGTCAGCGACGATCTGCGCGCCCTTGAAATGCCGCTACGCGAATTGCTTGCCTCGCGCATTGCCCGCGGCAAGGTGGAGTGCCGCTTGTCCTTTAATGCGGCGGCGGCACGGCCGGACCAGATGCAGGTCAATGCCGACCTCCTTGCCACCCTGAAAAGCCTGAGCGCCAAGGTGCGTGCCGAGGTGCCGGATGCAGCGCCGTTGTCGGTCAATGAAATGCTGCGCTGGCCCGGCATGTTCGGCGAGCAGGCGGTCGATTTTGCGACGGTGGGTAGCGAGGTCATGGCGCTGGCCCGTGCTGCACTCGACGATTTTTCCGCCACCCGCGGCCGTGAAGGCGAAAAGCTGGCGGCCATGATCCTGGAGCGGGTCGCCGGCATGCGCGCCATCGTGCACCGCATCGCACCAAGGATTCCCGAAGCACAGGCCTTGTTTACCGACAAGCTGCGTCAGCGTCTGACCGATGCCCTGGGTAACGCCAGCGACGACCGAATCCTGCAGGAAGTGGCCGTGTTCGCGACGCGCATCGATGTCGCGGAAGAGCTTTCCCGTCTGACCGCGCACCTCGATGAGGTCGAGCGCGTTCTCAAGCAGGGCGGGGCTTGCGGCAAGCGTCTGGATTTCCTGATGCAGGAATTGAATCGCGAGGCCAATACCCTGGGTTCCAAATCGGCACTGACCGAAGTGTCGCAAGCGTCGATGGACCTCAAACTGCTCATCGAGCAGATGCGGGAACAGATCCAGAACCTGGAGTAGGCGCATGCTTCAGTCTTCCGGCAAACCCGTTGCGAAATCCCTGGCGCGGCGGCTGTTTGCCGGATGGTTGTTGTTGGCCTTCTCGGTCATCGCGCTGTCCGCATATTTCCTGCAGGCCAGCCTGCAGCAGCAGGAAGAGCGCACCCGGCTCGAAGTACAGAATCTCAGCTTCGTGCTTGAGCGCGATGTCGCCGCCTGGATCGACAAGATCGATCTGGTCCTGTTGTCGGCGATCGACGCCTACGAAGGCGCCCGCCGGGCCGCTCCGGTCAACGAGGCGGTGATGGATGCGCAGTTGCACAAGTTGCGCGAAAGACAGCCGAGGATCATCGGCCTGCGCATTTCCGATGCGGCCGGGAAAAAAGTGCTCTACGGCAGCGAGGGCATGACCACCGGCATCGAGGATCGCAGTTATTTCCGTCGGCTGCGTGACGATCCGAGTCTGGGCTTGTTCGTTTCCGAGCCCCTGTACGGGCGAATCAGCGGCAAATGGACGCTGATCATGGCGCGCCGCTTGCCTGATGTCGACGGCCGGTTCTCCGGAGTTGCCTTCGCCAGCGTGCCGCTCGATTCCTTCGAAAAGGATTTCGATGCCTTGCAGCTGGGCGACAACGGCTCCATTACCTGGCGTGACGAGAACCTGCGGATCGTTGCCCGGCGCCCCAAAGCGGGGGCGGTGAGCGAATATGGGGCGCGCGTGTTGTCTGACGACTTTCAGGCGGCCTTGGCGCGTGACCCGCTCCGCGGCGAATACTTCTCGGGGAAGACCAGCATCGACGGCGTGCAGCGTCTGCACGCCTACCGTTACAACCAGCAACATCGTTTCTACGTCAATGTGGGCGTGGCCAAGCAGACCTATGTTGCGGGCTGGCAGCGCCAGCTTGAGGGAACGGCGGCGCTGCTGTTTGTCTTTCTCGGCCTCAGTGCTTGGGCGATGCGTCAGTTGTATCGCTATTCCAACAGCTTGAGCGAGCGAGAACGTACGCTCCGCACAATTTTCGATACCTCCGATGGAGCAATTTTCCTGGTCGATGCGCGAGGCCGGATCACCGCCGCCAATGAACGGATGTCGGCAATGTGGGGCATTCCGATGGCGGAGCTGGTGGGGGGTGAATATGTCGACCTGATTCATCCGGAGCAACGTGACCTTGGTCGTCAGAAGATGCAGCAACTGATGGGCAGCGAGATTCCTTTCGTGCGCCTGGAGCGGGAATATATGCGCCGCGATGGCGTACCGTTCTGGGGCTTTCTTTGTGGTCGGCAGTTGCGCGATGACGAGGGACGGTTGGTCGGCCTGGTCGGCCTGATTACCGATATTGACGAGGAGAAGCGCAACGCCCAGGAACTGGAGAAGCATCGCGAGCATCTGGAGGAACTGGTGCGCGAACGCACGGCGCAGGCTGAGCAGGCCAAGGTGGCGGCCGAGCAGGCGAATCTGGCGAAGAGCAGCTTCCTGGCCAACATGAGCCATGAAATTCGCACACCGATGAACGCCATCGTCGGTCTGACGCATCTGCTGCGACGGGAGAAGCCAACGCCGCAACAGGAAGACAGGCTGGCCAAGATCGCGGCTTCGGCCGAGCATTTGCTGTCCATCATCAACGACGTGCTGGATATTTCGAAGATCGAATCGGGCAAGCTGGTGCTGGCCGCCGAGCCTTTCCTGGTTTCAGAACTGGTCGAGAAACTGCTCGGACTCTGCGCCGAGCGCTTGCAGGCCAAAGGCTTGGCGCTACACACTGCAGTCGACAGCTTGCCGGCAAGCCTGGTCGGAGATTGCACGCGTCTCAGCCAGGCCCTGCTCAATTATCTCGGCAACGCGATCAAGTTCACCGAGCAGGGAACGATTGCCTTGCGTGCCTCGGTTGTCGAGGAGGATGAGTGTTCGCTGCTGGTCCGCTTCGAAGTTAAGGATACCGGCATAGGTATTCCCGTGGAGGTTCTGCCGCGTCTGTTCCATCCTTTCGAGCAGGCCGACAACTCGACGACGCGCAAATATGGTGGAACCGGCCTGGGCTTGGCGATCACGCAAAGGCTGGCTGAACTGATGGGCGGGCATGCCGGTCTCGACAGTATCGTGGGCGAGGGAAGTACCTTCTGGCTGACGGCTCGTCTCGGCAAGCTCGCTGTGGATTCCTCCGGGATAACGGAGAGGAGTGTCGAGGGCGATTTGGCGGTGGCCAATTTTGCCGACAAGCGCATCCTGCTGGTCGAAGACGATCCGATCAACCGCGAGGTGGCCGGCGAGCTGGTCGCTGCCTTGCTCGGCTTGCCGCTCGATATGGCCGAGAACGGGGAGCAGGCCATCGCCATGGTGCAGCAGCGTCGTTACGATCTGATCCTGATGGATTTGCTGATGCCAGGCATGGATGGCCTGGAAGCGACCCGCCGCATCCGCCAACTCGAAGCGTATGCGCGCACCCCCATCCTGGCGATGACGGCCAATGCCTTTTCCGAGGATAGGGCGCGCTGCCTGGAGGCCGGAATGAACGACCACATCGCCAAGCCGGTCGATCCGGATCGTCTGAACGATGTCCTGCGCCGCTGGTTGCGGTCGGAAGCGTAGGCGCCGGTAGAATTACGGATTGGCAAAGCCCAACAGTTTTAGAGGAAAACCGATGTCGGGAAATCTGTATGTCGTCGCCGCACCCTCCGGGGCCGGCAAGACCACCCTGGTTCGCTTGCTGCTTGAACGCGAACCGGGGGTGAATCTGTCCATCTCCTACACCACGCGAGGACCGAGGTCGGGGGAGCAGCACGGGCGGGAATACCATTTTGTCGACGTCGAGACCTTCAAGGGCATGATCGAGCGCCAGGAGTTCCTGGAGTGGGCCGAAGTGCATGGCAATTTCTACGGAACGTCGAAGAAGTGGATTGCCGACCAGTTGGCTGCCGGGCGGGATGTCCTGCTGGAAATCGACTGGCAGGGGGCGCAGCAGGTACGTTCGCTATTCCCGCAGGCAATCGGGATTTTCATCCTGCCGCCATCGATGGAAGAGCTGACCCGGCGGCTGACCGGGCGCGGCACCGATGCGGCAGAGGTCATTGCCCGCCGCCTCGATGCTGCGCAGGCGGAGATGCGCCATGTCGGGGAATTCGACTATGTTATTATTAATGACCAACTCGACCAGGCACTGGAAGATTTGCGTGCCATTGTGCGCGCTTCCCGCCTGGCCATCTCGGCCCAGCGTGCCCGGCACGCCGCCCTGTTTGACAGATTGATCTGAATTTGAGGTTTGCCCATGGCACGCGTTACCGTCGATGACTGCTTGAAACGAATTCCCAACCGCTTCCAGATGACCCTGGCCGCCGCTCACCGTGCCCGCCAGCTGGCCAATGGTGCGACGCCGTTGGTCGACGCCGAAAAGCACAAGCCGACCGTCGTCGCGCTCAAGGAAATGGGTGCCGGCAAGGTCGGTCTGGAAGTGCTGAACCGCGGTCAGGCCTGAGCATTACGGGCGGTGAAGCTTGAAGGATCCTGCTCCGACACCCTTGCCGCCCGCTCTCGAAGAACCCGCCTACCGGGTTTTTCTCGATAGTCTCGACTATCTTCCCCACACCGATGTAGAACGAATCAAGGCCGCGTATGCCTACGCGGCCAACGCGCATGCGCACCAGAAACGCATGTCCGGGGAAGCGTACATTACCCATCCGCTGGCGGTTGCCGGCGCCGTTGTCGAATGGCGCATGGATGGGGACGCCATCTGCGCCGCGCTGCTGCACGACGTGCTGGAGGATACCGGAACCTCCAAGCGCGAATTGGCCGATAAATTCGGCAACGAAGTGGCCGAACTGGTCGACGGCTTGTCCAAGCTGGACAAGATGGAATTCGCTTCCTATCAGGAGGCGCAGGCCGAAAATTTCCGCAAGATGCTGATGGCCATGGCGCGCGACCTGCGCGTCGTGCTGATCAAGCTGGCCGACCGCCAGCACAACATCCAGACGATGTCGGCGATGCGCGCCGACAAACGGGCACGCATCGCCCGCGAAACGCTGGAAATCTATGCGCCGATCGCGCTGCGCCTGGGCTTGAACAAGCTGTACCGCGAGTTGCAGGATACTTCCTTCCGGCTGATTCATCCGCATCGCGCCGACGTCCTGGCCAAGGCGATGAAAGCCGCTCGTGGCAACCGCAAGGAACTGCTGACCAAGATCCAGAGCGGCATCGAGGACAAGCTGAAGCACGGCGGGCTGAAGGCTGAGGTGTTCGGTCGCGAGAAGAGCCTTTACTCGATCTTCCGCAAGATGAAGGACAAGCATCTGTCCTTCTCGCAAGTGCTCGATATCTACGGCTTCCGCGTGATCGTCGAGAACGTTCCGACCTGTTATCTGGCGCTCGGTGCCTTGCACAGCCTGTTCAAGCCGGTGCCGGGGAAGTTCAAGGACTACATCGCCATTCCCAAGGCCAATGGCTACCAGTCGCTGCACACCACATTGATCGGCCCGTACGGTACGCCGGTGGAGGTGCAGATTCGTACCCGCGAGATGCATAACGTCGCGCAAGAGGGTGTCGCCGCGCACTGGCTGTACAAGGACATGGACGAAACCAGTGCCGATCTGCAGGTCAAGACGCACAAGTGGCTGCAGTCGC
>JAYRUZ010000117.1:0-6094 GCA_041918795.1 Azonexus sp.
GCGAGGCAAGTGCCGCAGGCAAGACCATCGGGTTTGGGCGATTCGCACAATAGACCGGCAGCAAACAGTTCGGCCAGCGCAAATTTCCCCAAGCCTTTTTGTCCGCTCAGCAATAAGGCGTGCGGTAGGTGGTCGCGCCGTGCCAGCAGCCCAAGCCAAACTTTTGAATGGAGGTCTATAACGTTCATAAACAACGCACTGAGACGATGTTCTCAAGTGTTTTGCGAATATTTTCGATGGTATTGTTGGCATCGATGACCTGGATGCGTCCGGGGTTGGACTGTGCTCGGTCCAGGTAGGCCTGGCGCACCCGGTCATGAAAATCGACGCGCTCCTGCTCGAATTTGTCGAGCTTGCGATTGGCCAGCACGATACGCTCCCGGGCGATATCGAGCGGCAGGTCAAACAGCAGGGTCAGGTTCGGCTGCACATGCTCGTGCACCCAGTGTTCAAGCGCCTGGAACTTGGCACGATCCAGCCCTCGCCCCCCACCTTGGTAGGCATAGGTGGCATCGCTGAATCGGTCACAGACCACCCAGTCGCCACGTTGCAGGGCCGGCTCGATCAATCGGGCCAGATGCTCGCGGCGGGCCGCGAACATGAGCAGGGTTTCCGTTTCCAGGTGCATCGGCTCGCTGAGCAGCAGCGCACGTAGTTTTTCTCCGAGTTCGGTGCCGCCAGGCTCACGTGTCACATGGACAACCTTGCCCTGAGCACGCAGCCATTCGGCCAGCCATTCGACGTGGCTGCTTTTCCCTGCCCCGTCGATCCCCTCGAAAGTGATGAACTTGCCTTTCACTTGGCTCCCCTTTGATACCGATTGACGGCCATGTTGTGTTCGTCCAGCGTCCTGGAAAAATGACTGCTGCCATCGCCACGGGCGACGAAATAAAGGGCATCGCTTGCCACCGGATGCAGCGCGGCACGCAGTGATGCCTGCCCGGGCATGGCGATGGGCGTTGGCGGTAGCCCCGCGCGCGTATAGGTATTGTAAGGTGTGTCGGTCAGCAGGTCGCGCCGGCGCAGATTGCCATCGAAGGCTTCGCCCATGCCGTAGATCACCGTCGGATCGGTCTGCAGCAGCATGCCGCGACGCAGGCGGTTAACGAAGACGGAGGCAATCATCGGCCGATCGCTTTCGCGGCCGGTCTCCTTTTCAACGACCGAGGCCATGACCAAGGCTTCATAAGGCGATCGGTAGGGCAAGCCCTGCTCGCGCTGCGCCCATTCGGCGGCCAGGCGCCGGTCCATGGCACGCACGGCGCGGGCGATGAGGTCGATATCGGTCGACTGTTTGTCGAACAGGTAGGTGTCGGGAAACAGCAGGCCATCGAGGCGTACGGTAGCCAGACCCAGGCGCTCGGCAATCTGAGGCTCGCTCAAGCCGCGCGTTTCATGAAGCAGATCGGGGTGCGCATCCATCCGGCTGCGCCATTGGCGAAAGGTCCACCCCTCGACCAAGGTCAGCTCACCTTGCGTTACCTTGCCGCGAATCAACTTGTCGAGCAGTTGCCGTGGCGTGACGCCACGAATGACCGAGTAACTCCCAGCCTTGATGCCGGTATCCGCCTTGAAGGCACGGGCCAGCAAGGCCAGGAGATTCGGCTCGACAATGATGCCGGCCTCGCGCATCTGATTGGCTGCAGAGCGTAGGCTGCTCCCGGCATTTACCCGGAAATCAACCGGCGAGTTACTGAGTTCCAGCGGTTGGTTGGCCCACCACCACAGCCCACCAGCGGCCAGGCAAATCAGAAATAACAGGGCCAGGAATAGCTTGAATAAAAAACGCACGGGAACTCGATGGCGAGGAAGGGGTCTGGCCCGTGTGGAACGAGCCCCATAAACGGGCACTATAATAGCGCAAACACTGACAGGAGCCCCCATGAACCCCAACTGGCGCAGTTTTCTCGAATCAGCCGAAGGCATCTTCGCAGAGGATTCCAACGACCTCCTACACTTTGGCGATACGGCCGGCGAACTGACGGCGGCCAGCCGGCAGACTGTCCTGGTTCCGCTGACTCACCTCGGCTTGCTCTCGGCCTGTGGCGAAGATGCAAAGCCCTTCCTGCACAGCCAATTCACCAACGACATCAATCACCTGGCGGCCGATCAGGCACAACATGCCGGCTGGTGTTCGGCCAAGGGGCGGATGCAGGCCAGTTTCCTGGTCTGGCATGACGGTGCCGACTACCGTTTGCTGCTTGCGGCTGACCTGCAGGAGGCTACGCAGAAGCGCCTGCAGATGTTTGTTCTGCGCGCCAAGGTCAAGCTGGCAGCACTGACTGACGAATCGGTCATGCTTGGCGTCGCCGGCATGCAGGCGGTCGAAGCTTTGACGGATGCCGGCCTGCCCGTGCCCGGCAGTGCCATGGCCGTTGTCCAGGCGGCAGGCCTTACCGTCATCCGCCTCGACGAGCAACGCTTCGTCGTCGTCGCACCCGAAGCCGCCAACGCGGCGCTCTGGCAGAAACTGAGCGTCAAGGCCAAGCCAGCTGGTGTGCCGGCCTGGCGCTGGCTGGATATCCAGGCTGCCTTCCCGCTTGTCACGCTGGCAACCAAGGAAGAATTCGTACCGCAGATGGCCGATTTCGAGAAAATTGGCGGGGTCAGCTTCCACAAGGGCTGTTATCCCGGTCAGGAGGTTGTCGCTCGTACCCAGTACCTGGGCAAGGTCAAGCGCCACCTGTTCCGCGTGACCAGCGAGGTACCGATGCAGGCCGGCGACGACCTGCTTTCCCCGGATAATCCGGACCAGGCCAGCGGCAAGATCATGACTGCCGCACCTTCGCCCAAGGGCGGGTTCGAAGGATTGGCGGTGATTCAGTCAAATTTTGCCGAAAACATCTGCCTCGGCTCACGCGAAGGTCCGCGCCTCCAGGCTGCTGCGGTGCACCCGTAAAAAAGGCCAAAAATGTGCCTGATCGTCGTCGGCTGGCGGATTCATCCGGATTACCCGCTGGTCGTCGCCGCCAATCGCGACGAACTCCATGCCCGCCCCTCGGCGGTAGCTGCCTATTGGCCCGAAGTACCGCAGGTGATGGGCGGCCGCGATCTTGAAGCTGGCGGCACCTGGCTGGGCCTTACGGTCGACGGTCGTTTTGCTGCCGTCACCAATGTGCGCGAACCGCACATGGGCAAGGGAGCGGTGTCACGAGGTGGGCTGACCAGTGAATTTCTCAAGGGACGGCAAAGCGCGGCGGAGTACGCCAAAACGATAGACGGAGCCCGCTACTCCGGCTTCAACCTGTTGCTTTCCGACGGCGAGACGCTGACGTATTGCTCCAACCGTGACGGCGAACCCCGCCCGCTGGCTCCGGGGATCTACGGTTTGTCGAACCACCTGCTCGATACCCCCTGGCCAAAACTGGTCAGGGCCCGCCACGCTTTCTCGGGCGCCATGCATCAACTGCCCGACGAGCAGGCTTTTTTTGAGCTGCTGGCCGAGCGTGACGTTGTGCCGGATTACGACTTGCCGAACACCGGTGTTCCATTATCTTGGGAACGTTTGCTGTCGGCTGTTTTCGTGCAATCGGAAACTTACGGAACCCGCTGCTCAACGCTGGCCTGGATCGACCAGCAGGGTGCCGTTCGTCTGCACGAGCGCAGCTTCGCCCCGGACGGCAGCCTGCTTCAGTCTTCGGTAATCAGCACTTCCGAATAACAGGGAATCCGCTCGAACAGCTCGACGATATCGGCATTGTGCATGCGAATGCAGCCGTGCGAGCCCGGGACGCCCATCTGAGCATTTTCCGGACTGCCGTGGATATAGACGTAGCGGCGCATGGTATCGCGCTCGCCGAGCCGATTGAAGCCTGGTTCGCAGCCGGAAAGCCACAGGATGCGCGTCAGAATCCAGTCGCGCCCTGGATGTTGCTTGGCCAATTCTGGCGTCCACAGTTCGCCGGTCGGTCGGCGTCGGACGAAAACGGTATTGTCAGGTTGCCCTGCCCCGATCTTGGCGCGAATGACATGCTGACCGCGCGGCGTCTGGTAGCTGCCTGAAATCTCGCCCACGCCAGCCTTGGCGGTCGAAATTGGGTATTCCTTGAGCAACTGCCCGGCATCGTCGATCAGCGACATGAGCTGCCGCGCAACCGAGACACGAAGCTTCATGATCCTTTGCGCCGGCGTCCGGCGAAAAAAGCGGAGAGCATCGTGCTGCACTCTTCCGCCAGCACCCCGCCCTCAATCGCCGCATGATGATTCAGGCGCTCAACGCCGAACAAATCGACAACGCTGCCGTGAACCCCGGTTTTCGCATCGCGTGCGCCATAGACGACACGACTGATCCGCGCATGCATGATCGCCCCGGCGCACATGGCACAGGGCTCCAGGGTCACATACAACTCGCAGCCGGGCAGCCGGTAATTGCCCAGCGCGCGTGCTGCATCGCGTAGTGCGGCAATCTCCGCATGCGCCGTCGGGTCGCTTTCACCAATCGGCGAGTTGAAGCCCCGGCCGACAATCTGTCCATCCTTGACCACCACGGCACCGACCGGCACCTCACCAAGACACTCGGCAGCGCGCGCCAGCGATATCGCCTCACGCATGAAGAACTCGTCGCCGAGACCCGTGGTCGGCTCGGCGATTTCCACTTCGAAGAAGGGTTCGAACTCTTCGCTCATTCCCACTCGATGGTGGCAGGCGGCTTGCCGGACACGTCGTACACGACCCGGTTAAGGCCGCGTACCTCGTTGATGATGCGGTTGGACACCCGGCCGAGCAACTCGTACGGCAGGTGTGCCCAGTGCGCCGTCATGAAGTCGCTGGTCACCACGGCACGCAGGGCCACCACGTTCTCGTAGGTACGACCGTCACCCATGACGCCAACGCTCTTGACCGGCAGGAAAACCGCGAAGGCCTGGCTGGTCAGGTCGTACCAGGTCTTGCCAACATCGCCTTGGCCGCACAGACCGGCAGCCGCATCCTGTTCGGTCGCCAAGGTGGCGCGCAACTCGTCGATGAAGATGGCATCGGCACGTTGCAGCAGCTTGGCAAACTCCTGCTTGACCTCGCCGAGGATGCGCACACCCAGGCCGGGGCCGGGGAACGGGTGGCGATAGACCATCTCGCGCGGCAGACCGAGGGCTACGCCGAGTTCGCGGACTTCGTCCTTGAACAGCTCGCGCAGCGGCTCCAGCAGTTTGAGATGCATGTCTTCCGGCAGGCCACCAACGTTGTGGTGGCTCTTGATGGTATGGGCGCCCTTCTTGCCCTTGCCGGCGGATTCGATCACGTCGGGGTAGATGGTGCCCTGGGCCAGCCATTTGGCAGCAGTCAGCTTCTTCGATTCGGCCTGGAAGACCTCGACGAACTCCTTGCCAATGATCTTGCGCTTCTGTTCCGGGTCGGAAACACCGGCCAGCTTGCCCATGAAGTCATCGACCGCGTCGACGCGGATGACCTTGACGCCCAGGTTACGGGCGAACATATCCATCACCATGTCGCCTTCGTTCAGGCGCAGCAGGCCGTGATCGACAAAAACGCAGGTCAGTTGATCGCCAATGGCACGATGGATCAGTGCCGCAGCCACCGAAGAGTCCACGCCGCCGGACAGACCGAGGATGACCTCTTCGCTACCCACTTGCTGGCGAATGGTCGCGACAGCCTCGGCAATGTAATCGCCCATTACCCAGTCGCTCGGGCAGCCACAGACGCCATGCACGAAACGCTCGATGATGGCGCGGCCCTTGACCGTGTGGGTGACTTCCGGGTGGAACTGGACCGCGTAGAACTTGCGCTGCTCGTCGGCCATGCCGGCGATCGGGCAGGACGGCGTCGAGGCCATCTTGACGAAGCCTGGTGGCAGTTCCATCACCGAGTCACCATGGCTCATCCAGACCTTCAACATGCCGTAGCCTTCGGTCGTGTAGAAGTCGGCAATATCGTTCAGGAGTGCCGTATGGCCATGGGCGCGCACTTCGGAATAACCGAACTCGCGAGCCTTGCCCGCTGCTTCGGCGGTCATGACCTTGCCGCCCAACTGCTGGGCCATGGTTTGCATGCCATAGCAGATGCCGAGCACAGGAATCCCCAGCTCGAACACAACGTTCGGCGCGCGTGGCGTATCGCCTTCGGTTACCGAACTCGGGCC
>JAYRUZ010000118.1:0-6073 GCA_041918795.1 Azonexus sp.
ATCGACATCAGTTCGCGCCTGACGCTCTACGATACCCCGGGCATGCTGTGGCCGAGAATCGATCACCCGCTCGACGGCATGATGCTGGCGGCCAGCCACGCGGTTGGCGTCAATGCCTACCATGAACTGGAGGTCGGCACCTGGTTGGCGGGCTACCTGCTGGAACAGTATCCGGAACTGCTGAAGGGTCGCTACGGTCTGACGATGGAAGGCATGGACGCCGTCGGCGTGATCGAAGCCGTCGCCAGGAAGCGCGGTTGCATCCTGAAGGGCCGAGGTGGCAAGCTCGATCTGGAAAAGGCGTCGCAGCTCCTGCTGACCGACTATCGGACCGGTACGCTGGGGCGTATCAGTCTGGAAACGCCCCAGCTTCGGGAAGCGCGCATGCAGCAGAGTTTTGAAGCACCGGTATCAAACGCAATATCCAAGGATTGATAAAAGTAAAATTTGTATCAGATTTTTGATGCGATAATCCGTTCCAATATTCATCGTGAATTGAGGCTGAATGGATACCCGACTGCGCTATCTTCCGCTTTCCGAAGTCGTTGCCGGCATGGTGCTCGGTGCACCGCTGACCCTGGTCGAGCATGGTCTGAAAACTTTTGCCTTGCCAGCCGGCCATGCCCTGACGGAGGAAAACCTCCGGCAGATCGCCGTGCATCACGGCGAGTTCGCCTGCGTCGAAGTGCCGGAGCTGCGCTCGGAAGCCGAAATTGCGGAACAAATACGCCAGGCGACAGAGAAGCTGGACCATATTTTTGCCAAGGCAGACCGCAGCCAGCCACCGGTCGAAGGCCTGTATCAGGCTGTCTTGCGCTATCGGAGCCTGTGATGAGCATGCAACTGGATCGGGGGCAAATCCTTGAAAAGGCTGCATTGCTGCCGGCTTTTCCGACGGTCGTCAGCGATCTGCTGGCTTCGCTGGACGACGAGAACTCGACCCTGGGCATCCTGTCCCGTCTGGTGGCCAAGGATCCGGTCATTACCGCGCGCCTTCTTTCCCTGGCCAATTCAGCGGCCATGGCGGGGCATGGGCAGCAGGACAGGCGCGACATCCAGGGAGCCGTGTCGCTGATCGGACTGGCCAAGGTGCGTGAGCTGGCCCTGTCGCTCAGCCTGAACAGTTTTGCCGAGAAAGTTGGTGTCGATCGTTATTTCTGGAAGCACTCAGTAGCGGTTGGCGTGGCGGCGCAGGAACTTGGCCGAAAGTGCCACTTTCAGCCTGACTACGCGCTGGTGGCGGGGCTGTTGCACGATATCGGACAACTCTGGATGGTGCGCTTTCATCCGGAAACCTGGCAACTGGTTCAGCGCGATGTGATGAATTGGGATCGCGACATTTGCGAAGCCGAGCGCCAGCACTTCGGCATGGACCATACGATGGTCGGCGAGATTCTGGCTCAACACTGGAATTTGCCGCCGGCGCTGGTTTCGGCGATAGCACATCACCACGATGGCCAGGTCGCCGGCGACAAGCTGGTGGCGGTGACTCATGTTGCCGAGGCCATCGTCAATGCACTGGATTTGTCGGCGAGCAACTCGTCGCGTGTGACCGTGCTTTCCGATCAGGCTTGCGATCTCTTAGGCATTGATTGGCAAGAGGATTTGGGTTTCCTCTTCGGCAAGATCGAGGCCCGGACAGAAGTGTTGGGTGCCTGGTTCCAGTAAGGCCGAAAAGGCGTCGGGTCTTGCCAGGAAGCCGGCCGGGAAAAATGATTTTGGGGAAAACTGCGATCTGGCCTTGCTTTTCGCTGTTGGCAGGCTATAATGCGCGCCCTGTCAGTACTCATTTCTGACAGGCAATTCCCCGATAGCTCAGTCGGTAGAGCGCCGGACTGTTAATCCGTAGGTCCCTGGTTCGAGCCCAGGTCGGGGAGCCAAGAATGCCGACGGCTCGCTGTAAGGCGAGCCGTTTTCGCATGTTGCCCATGTGGCTCAGTGGTAGAGCACTCCCTTGGTAAGGGAGAGGTCGGCAGTTCGATCCTGCCCATGGGCACCACCCGCCTTATTTCCCCGTTGTCAATTCTGGCCAGCATTTCCAGTGGCCGCAGGCCGAACGCGCCCGGCGTTCCGAGCCATCCCACGGCCCGCCTTGGCAGAGACCGGTGGATGTTTCCGTTTCGATCAGCACGACACCCGGCTCGCCCGGCTGTCTGGCGCCGCTCCAGCGTTCGCAGCTGGCGCAGCGTTTCCGTTCGATCGCTTGGGTCAGCAAGCCTTGCTGGCCTTGCACGCGGCGATCGTCTGCGCCGCCGGTACGACCGGGCCGCTACCTCCAATCCAGCCCTTGATGCCGGCCTTGACGTTGTAAACCGTGGCGTAGCCGGCCTGTTGCGACAGAAACTGGCTGACCGGCTTGGTCCGGTTGCCGGTGCGGCAGATGACGATGACCGGTTCGTTCGGCTTGGCGACGCCCTTGACCTTCTCCAGCCAGGCGCCAGCGTCGTAGCGACCGCGCTCGTCGAAGAAGGTCAGCAGCTTGCTGCCGGCCACGATGCCCGTTTCCTCCCATTCCGACTGCAGGCGGATATCGACGATGGGCACGCCGCTTTTGAGCAGTTGCTCGAGGCGGGCGTTGTCGATATCGATCACCTCGGCGCGAAGGGAGAACGCGGTAAGGCAGAGCAGGGCGGAGAGGCAGGAGCGAAGCAGGATGGACATGGCAGATAGTCGAATATCAGGAAATCCTGATTATAGATTCAGCGCCCCTGTTGCTGGCGTTTCATCATTTCCTTGATTTTCGGATCGTTCATCATGTCCTGCATGTTCATCTTGGGCATGCCCTGAACGATGACGTCGCCGGCGCGCTGCCCCGGCTTGCACGGGCCGAGCCAGCGGGCTTCCTGGCTCATCTTGGCTTCCTTCATGCCATTTTGCGGCGGATCGTAGCGAATGGTCATGTCGCTCTTGTAATTGCTGTCAAAGTCGCCGGTAATCACCGCATCGGTGGTGCTGGTCACGCCGCCATCGTGCTTGCACACCATGTGCATGGTGACTTTGCCGATGCCGCGATTGACGTCCATGGTCGGGCAATTGACCTTCTCCTTGGAGCGCTCCTGCATCATGTTGTCGGTGGTCTGGTCGATGCACATCTGAATCGGTGCCTGCCCCGGGCCACCGGCCGGCATCCCGGCCATCTGCGTCTTGATTTCCCAAAGTCCGGATTTGCGCTTGGGCAGGTCGGCGGCTTGCGCCGGCAGAGCAAGACTGGCAGCGAGGGCGGCGATCAGGGCGAGGTTGAGGCGGGACGGGTTCATGGCATGGCTCTCCGAAAGGATCATTTCGTTATCGTAGTTCGGAATGGGCAAATCGTCATGGGATAATGCTTCTTTACCCAGGGAAGTTCATGGCGCTCAAATCCACCATCCACAAGGCCGAACTGCAGGTTGCCGACCTTGATCGCAACCATTTCGGCGATTATTCGCTGACGCTGGCCAAGCATCCTTCCGAGACCGACGAACGCATGATGGTCCGCCTTCTCGCTTTTGCGTTGAATGCGGGGCCAGACCTGTCGTTCGGCAAGGGTTTGTCGACCGACGATGAACCGGCGCTGTGGGAAATTGACCCTTCCGGTGTCATCCGTCTGTGGATTGAAGTCGGCACACCGGACGAGAGCCGGATCCGCAAGGGGTGCAACAAGTCGGATCGTGTGCTGGTGCTGGCCTATGGGGCGAGAGCAGTCGATGTCTGGTGGGAGCAGAATGCCCAAAATCTGCGACGCCACGACAATCTCGAGGTGCTGCGCCTGACCGCGGAGGATGCGGCCATTCTGGGTAGCCTGGCCGAAAAGAACATGAAATTGGCATTTACCCATCAAGAGAGTATGGTTTATATTGATAGTTTCGTAATCAAACCGGAACGTCTGTTGCCTTAGCGATTGTCGGCGTTGCCGGCGCCGGGGGCGAGGTCGGCGCTATCCGCGGCGTTATTTCTGACATGTCCTTTTCCGAACGTTCCGGCTGGCGTGATCTGGGCTTGACCCGTCGTCTGCTACTGCCGATTGTCGTTGCCATCCTGACCGCGGGAACCGTACGCACGGTGACGCTGGCATTGGAAGAGGTCGAAGCGCTGCGCGAACGGAGTGCGGTCAAGGCAGCCTTGCTCTATTCGGTGTTGCCCCCCTTGCTTGGCGACTTGGGCCAAAATCCGACCGATGGCGAGGTCCGTGGGCGCCTCGAAGGCATCCTGCGGCAAGCCCTGGATATTCATCGCCTGGAATGGGTGGCTTCGGAGCAAAGAGTTGCCGTGGAGCAGAGCCCGGTGACGGATTACCCAGCCTGGTTTGGCGAACTCTTACCGGTGGCACCGACGGATGTCAGGGTGCAGATTGCGCTGTCGTCCAAGAACTCCGTCGAACTGACGGCGAGTCTCGATGTGGCGCAGGGCATGCAACTGGCCTGGAAACGGGTCAAAGCTCAGGTGTTGACCGTTTTGGCAGTGGTGGTCGTGTTGTTGCTGGCGATCAGCCTGATCCTGCGCTCATCGTTGCGCGGTTTGGGGAATCTCCGTAATGCCGCTGAGTTGATTGGCAAAGGCCATCTGTATGCGCGGGCCACTCCCGCAGGTAGCTTTGAGGTCAGGGAAGCGGCTGCGGGGTTCAACAAGATGGCCGACGCAGTTGCCAGCGAACTGACGGCACGGCAGCAACTGGAAAATGCACTGCGCGAGAAACAGGCAACCCTGCTCGGCGTGCTGGATGCCATGGGAGAGGCGGTCTTTGCTGTCGATCAGCACGGCCGGGTGGTAATTGCCAACCCGTCGGCTTGCAAACTGCTGCAGCATAACGAACCCTTTGGCTTGCCGGTCGCTGACCTGCTGCACCTGTCGCAGAGCGACTCGGGTACGGAGATCGACTGGCCATCGCTGTTGCTCGAAGTGAGCGATGCCGGCTATGTCGATCTCGGCAATGTGGCTCTTGCCGGCCGCGACAGTGGAGGTATCCGATCGCTCGAGGGGAGCGTGACGGCATTGCGCCTGCATGGCGAAACGAACTGGATCATCGTTCTGCGCGATGTCAGCGAGATCAAGCGTCTGTTGCTCAATGCCGAGTGGCAAGCCAGCCATGATCCGCTGACCGGCTTGCCCAATCGCCTGCTCTTGGCCGACCGCCTGCATCAGGCCTGCCAGGTGGCAGAACGCCAGGAGACCCTGGTAGCGGTTTGCCTGTTCGATCTGGATGGTTTCAAGCCGGTTAACGACATGCATGGCCACGATATCGGCGACCGACTGTTGGCCGAATGCGCGCGCCGGGTCGAATCAAGCCTGCGCGGCATGGATACGGTGGTGCGCCTGGGTGGCGATGAATTCGTCGTCCTGCTCACCGGCTTGGGCAGTGCCGCCGAAGCCGAAGTCGGCATCGAGCGCATTCTGCAGGTCATCGGCCAGCCCTATGCGATCGACGATATCCAGCTGCAGGTCGGGGCCAGCCTGGGCTTTACCTTGTTTCCCGCCGACGCCGCCGACCCCGATACCCTGCTGCGCCATGCCGATCAGGCCATGTACGCGGCCAAGGAAGCGGGGCGGGCGACCTGGCGGCGTTACGACCCCAGCAACATGCACGACATGGACGGGCCGGTGGCGCAACTGGCCGAGGCCATGGCCAATGGGCAGCTGGAGCTCTTCTATCAGCCACAGGTCAATCTGCGTACCGGAAAGGTGCTCGGCTTCGAAGCCTTGTTGCGTTGGCGCCATCCGGAACGCGGGTTGTTGCCGCCGGGCGAGTTTCTTCCCGATGTCGAACGGTCGGCTTTCATCGAGGCGCTCGGCGATTGGGTGATCCTGCAGGCTCTGACGCAGCTTTCGCTGTGGAGCAAAGACGGACTGCATTACACCATTTCGGTAAACATCGCCGGGCGCCACTTCCTGAAACCGGGCTTTGTCGCTGGCTTGCAGGCCTTGCTGGCACGCTATCCGGACGTGCCGCCGGAGGCGCTCTGTCTGGAGATCACCGAATCCTCCGCACTGTCCGACCTGGCGCATGCCGCATCGGTGGTGCGCAGTTGCCGCGCCCTTAAAGTCGCGGTGGAAGTCGATGATTTCGGTACGGGCTATGCTTCACTGGCTTATCTGCGCC
>JAYRUZ010000119.1:0-5993 GCA_041918795.1 Azonexus sp.
ATGATCGGTGCCCAGGCCACCTATGTCGTCAAAGCAACTTACCGCGATGAAGTCGAAAGCCTGTTCAAACAATTGAGCCAGACCGGACAAAGCAAGGTCGGTCTGGTGTATCAGGATGACAGCCTGGGCAAGGACGTGTTGAACAGCGCCGACAATGCAGCCGGCAAATACAGCATCCAGCTGGCGGCGCGGGCCGGCTACGAGCGCAACACGCTGAAGGTCGAAAACGCCGTCGACAGCATGCTCAAGGCGGCACCGCAATCGATCTTCCTCGGTGCGACGACAGCCGCAGCCATCGAATTCGTCCGCCAATATCGCCAGAAAGGCGGCGTCGCCACCATCTATGGCCTGTCGATCATCGATACCCAACAATTGCTGAGCAAACTCGGACCGTCGCTGGCACGCGGCTACGCCTTCTCGGTCGTCATGCCGCTGGAAAGCAAGACGACGCTGCCGCTGATCCGCGAATACGTCCGGCTGAAGGAAGGTGCCAAGGACGCCAACCTGACGGCACGCTCGATCGAAGGTTTCATCGCGGCCAAGGCGCTGGTCAATGCGCTCAAGCAGGGTGGCGGCAGCGGACCGGCGACGGCGAAGGCCCTGAGCGGCAGCAAGATCGACCTCGGCGGCTACACGCTGGATTTCACTTCCAACAAGCGCACCGGCTCGACCTTCGTCGATTTCGCCATGATCGGCGACAACGGCCGGATCGTTCAGTAATCCGCGGCACCGAGGTCAGCTCGAGCAGCTGACCTCCAGCCCGCTCGCCCAATCCGGCGGCAGGGCGGCGTAGTCATCGTATTCCGGCTGTTCATCGTAAGGTTTGCGCAGGCAGGAGAGCAGGCGGGTGACTTCGGAAAAATCTCCGGCCTTGGCCTGGCGGATGGCCTGTTCGGCCAGCCAGTTGCGCAGCACGTATTTCGGGTTGGCAGCGAGCATGGCACTTTGCCGGGCCGCGTCTTCCCACGGTGTTTGCGCCAGGCGGGCGCGCCAGTTGTCCAGCCAGGCGTCGCAGGCAGCACGATCGACGAAGAGGTCGCGCAAGGGTGCATCGGTTTTTGCCCTTTCCGGCCCGTGCACCGCAGCAGGCAGCTTGGACAGCGTGCGGAAGAACTGCGTGAAATCCGGCCGGTGCTGTTGCAGGAAGCCAAAGGTTTCGCCGATGAACTGCTCGTCATCCGGCAAGCCCTCGCGCAAACCGAGCTTGGCGCGCATCAGGCGCTCGAAGCTGGTTTCGAAGGCCTCGCCGTAGGTTTCGTCCACCGCTGCCCGGGCGATCTCCGGGCGCTTCAGCAACGACAGGAAAACGTCGGCCAGACAGTACAGGTTCCACTGCGCGACATGCGGCTGGTTGCGGTAGCTGTAGCGCCCGTAGGTGTCGGAATGGTTGCAGATGTGGCCGGCATCGAAGGCCTCCATGAAGCCGAAGGGGCCGTAATCGAGCGTCAGGCCGAGGATGGACATGTTGTCGGTGTTCATCACGCCGTGCATGAACCCGACGGCCATCCAGTGGGCGATCAGTTCGCCGGTACGACGCGCCACATCGCGCAGCAAGGCGTCATAGGGGTTGGCGGCGTCACGACATTCGGGACGGAAGGTGTCGATGACGTAGTCGGCCAGCCGACGCACTTCGGCGTCGCGGTCACGCGACGCCCAATGCTCGAAGGAACCGAACCGCACAAAGCCCGGCGCGACGCGGGTAACGACGGCGGCGGTCTCGATCTCCTCACGGCGTACCGGATGATCGGAACCGATCACGCACAGGGCGCGCGTGGTCGGCACGCCCAGCCCGGCCATGGCCTCGGAGCAGAGGAATTCGCGGATCGACGAACGCAATACCGCCCGCCCGTCGGCGCCACGCGAGTAGGGCGTACGGCCCGCCCCTTTCAGTTGGATTTCCCAATGCCCACGTCCATTGCGCAGGCCGCCGAGCAGATGCGCTCGCCCGTCACCCAGTTGCCCGGCCCAGACGCCGAACTGGTGACCGGAATAGACTGCCGCCAGCGGTTCGCTGCCCGGCAATAGGCGATTGCCGGCGAACAGGTCGGCAAAATGCGGATGCTTAGCCAAATCGGCCGGCAGGCCAAGCAGATCGAGCACCTCGTCGCTGACGCCGACGACATAGGGGTCGGGCAGCGGCTGCGGCGGCAGCCGGGTGTAGAAATCCTCCGGCAACGTGGCGAAGCTGTTGTCGAGGGCGGGCAGGGTGGCAAGGAAATTTTCCGGGGCGTTCATCGGCGGTTTTGTCGGGTTTCTGGCAAGAATTCGGTGTCGAATCGGCACGCAGCAATCGGCGTGCCGACCATCCGAAGCTCAGAGCGACAAATCGGCCCTTGGTTCAACCCCTGGCCCGGATATTTACCGGGCCCCCAAAGCTCAGAAGCCGGCTGCTTCGGCCTCCAGATAGGCCAGGCTGACATACTTGCCTATATTGGTCTCGAAGCCCTTGGTGTCCTTGGCGCGGCTGGCGACGCGCGGGTCTTTCAGGACCAGCGCCTTGGCCTCCTCCAGCGGCAGGCCTTCCTTGATCGCTTTTTCGCAGGGGTAGTAGATGCCTTCGAACAATTCGCGATTCCATTGCAGCACGCCGGCGCCGGGTTGGCCGTGGCCGGCCAGCCAAATGCCGGAACCGGCATTCTTCTTCAGGGCATCGAAGGCCTTGAAGGTGCCCAGATAGGAGCCGTCGTCCATGTTGGCGATACGGCGGTCCATGGCCACATCGCCAACGCAGGTCAGCTTGTCTTCGAGCACTTCGACGCAGATGTCGGACGGCGTGTGGGCGGTGCCGTAGTGGTGCAGACGCAGCGTGACATCGCCGAATTTCAGCTCTTTTCCGTGGTCCACCGCAGTATTCGGCGGCACGGTGCGGGTGCCGAGCGTTGCCTGATTGGTCCATTGCTCCATCAAGGTCCGCCACATGCTGCCCTGCACGCCGTTGATCGCCTGGATCGTACCGGCATGAGCGTAGATCGGAAACTGCCCGTACTCCGCCGCGAAGGCATCGTTCCCCAGCCAGTGGTCGCCGTGGTAATGCGTGTTGATGATGGCCACGACCGGCTTCTTGAACTGCTTCTTGATCTGCCGGATGGCCATCTCGCCGATCTGCACCGAAGCGCCGGAATCGACCACGACCAGGCCCTTGGCCGTATCGACGAAGGTGAGGTTGCACATCATCCCCTGGTTTTCCGGGGTCGGGAAACCGTCGGGCGAATAGATCATCCAGACATGCTTGCTGATCTGGCGTAGCGGATGGTCCTTGACCGCCGGCCCGCGCACGAAATCGTCGAGCTCGCGGGCGAAGGCGCCAACGGCCTGCCAGGGCGCGTATTCGATGGCACCGAGCGCCCCCAGGGCGGCGGTATTGCGCAGGAATTTGCGACGGTTCATCAGAGTCTCCTGAAACTTTAAAATAGGTGGCAATCTTCGCGCCGTTTTCGCCCTTCGTCTACACTGCCGCCATGCGTCACTACCCCAAATCCTTCATCATCCTCACCGTGCTCGGCATGCTGTGCGCCATTCCGGGCCTGGTCAGCCTGGCCGGCTTCGGTGCCCTCATTCATCCGGTGCTCGACGACCCGATGGCCGGCCTGGCCTTCATCGTCTCCGCCGTCGCCCTGCTCGGTTCGGGCGCCTTCCCGCTGGTCATCGAGAAGCTGAAAGAAAACGAGGGCGCCTGAGCGCCCCCGCTTCGATCCCGGACGCGACCGCCTTCAGGCTTCGCGCATCAGGCGCCAATACTGGAATTTCAGCGTCGCGGCCGAAGCGGCGACGATAGCACCGAAGGTCACGATGGAACCCAACGCCAGGGTCGAAAAGCCGGTGATGCCCTGGCCGACCGTACAGCCCATGGCAACGACGCCGCCAAAGCCCATCAGCGCCGCACCGATCAGGTGGTTGGCCGTATCTTCGACGCTGGCGAAACCTTCCCAGCGGAACTTGCCGGTCAGGATGGACCAGGCGAAGGAGCCGGCGATGACGCCGAGTGCCGTGGCAATGCCGAAGGTGACGACGCGGCTGCTATCCGACCACAACATCAGCAGTTCCAGTGTATAGGCCTGCGGCGCAACGAAGGACAGTGCCTCCATGCGCCCGCTGTTGGTAGCGATGAAGGCCTCTTCCAGGGTTTCCGGATGCTCGGCCAGGTAGCCGATGTGACCGCTGACATACCAGGCGGCAACCACGGCCAGGCCGGTACCCAGGCCGCCCAGCAGGTTGTCCAGGGTCCAGAAATCGCGCTTGAGCAGGCAGAAGGCCGTCAGGCCGCCACCGATGGCGAGCACGGCCAGCCAGAAAGCCGTCTTGGCCTCGAGGCCGGCCGCGGTCAGCAGGGCCGGGATGTCCTGGCCGCCGGTGAAGGTCACGGCCGCCTTTTCCAGCACATTGACGCGGAAGACGCCGAACACGCCGCGCATGGTCATGTAGGCGACCACGCCGAGGACGACGAAGACCACCACCGATTTCAGGTTGCCGCCGCCGATGCGGATCAGCGTCTTCGAACCGCAGCCCGAAGCCAGCACCATGCCGATGCCGAAACAGCCACCGCCGACCAGATAGGACAGCCAGGTGAAATTGGGTGTGCGGTAGATCGACTTGCTCAGGTCGATCAGGCCGGCAGCGTGCAGTGCGGCCGAACCGAGAATGGCAACGCCGATGGCCAGCAGCCACATGCGCATGCGGCTCCAGTCTTCCATGTTGACGATATCGGAGACCGCACCCATGGTGCAGAAATGGGTCTTCTGGCCGATGGCGCCGAAGACGAAGGCAACGGCAAAGGCCAGCCAGAGGACGGTAGAGGGAGAAACGGCAGCTTCCATGATTCAGCTTCGGTATTGGGTGGGATCGGGCACGCCGGCAGCGGCAAAGCCTTCGGCGCGCAAACGGCAGGAGTCACAGACACCGCAGGCGCGGCCAAGTTCATCGGCCTGGTAACACGACACGGTCAGGCCGTAATCGACACCCAGCGCACTGCCGGTGCGGATGATGTCGGCCTTGGACAGGTTGATCAGCGGCGCGTGGATCGACAGTTTTGCACCTTCGACGCCAGCCTTGGTCGCCAGGTTGGCCATCTTCTCGAAAGCGGCGATGTATTCCGGCCGGCAATCCGGATAGCCGGAGTAATCCACGGCATTGACGCCGACGAAGATGTCGCGGCTGCCCAGCACCTCGGCCCAGGCCAGGGCCAGCGACAGCATGATGGTGTTGCGCGCCGGCACGTAGGTGACCGGAATGCCCGGATGCACGCCATCGACCGGCACGGCGATCGAGGTATCGGTCAGCGCCGAACCGCCGAACTGGGCGAGCCCCAGGCTGAGCACACGATGCTCCCTGGCGCCCAGCGCCTTGACCACGCGTTCGGCGGCTTTCAGCTCGGCGCTGTGGCGTTGGCCGTAATCGAAGGACAGGCAGTAGCAGTCAAAGCCCTGGCTACGGGCAATGGCAAGACAGGTGGCGGAATCGAGTCCGCCGGAAAGTAGAACGACAGCAGGCTTCATCATGGGGCGCGAATATACCGCAATTTGGCCGTGCACCGCGGCAGTATCTACTTGTTCCTGCGCTACAATTTGGCATTTTCCACATCTTCCGGAGTTTCCGATGTCGCTTCGCCTGACCGCCCTTGCCGCCGCGCTGCTGTTGCCACCCCTGCTGGCCGGTTCCGCCCACGCCGCCGACAAGATCAAGGTCGGTCTGGTGTCGACCCTGTCCGGCCCCGGTGCCGGCCTCGGCGTTGATATCCGCGACGGCTTCCAGCTCGGCATGAAGCACCTGAACAGCAAGCTGGGCAACCTGCCGGCCGAAGTGATCGTCGCCGACGACCAGCAGAACCCGGACATCGCCAAGCAGGCCGCCGACAAGATGCTGAAGAAGGACAAGGTCGATTTCATGACCGGCATCGTCTTCTCCAACATCATGCTCGCCGTCGGCCCCAGCGTCTTCGACAACAAGACCTTCTACATCTCGGCCAACGCCGGTCCGTCGCAATACGCCGGCGAGCA
>JAYRUZ010000120.1:0-5986 GCA_041918795.1 Azonexus sp.
TGGCCAAGAAGTGTTGCAAATCCGACCCGCCGTGCAAGGGTTGCCCGAAACTCAGGAAGAAGAGCAAGAAACATGGCAAATGCGAGGCTCAAGCACTGACTGCTGCGGTGCACTGCCCAATTTGGCCGATTTTCACGGCCGGGTAGCCGACATCTCCATCAGCGGCCAACGGGGCTGCACTGCAAACACGCCGGCCGGCTTGGCCGGCGTTCCCGCTTGCAGGCGCAGGCAACCGGCCAGGGCGATCATCGCGCCGTTGTCGGTGCAGAATTCCAGTTCCGGGTAATAGACATGGAAGCGCTTACGGCGTGCTTCGTCGTTCAGCGTGGCGCGCAATTGCTTGTTGGCGCCGACGCCGCCAGCGACGACCAGCTGTTTGAGGCCGGTCTGCTTCATCGCCTTCAGCGACTTCCTGACCAGGACATCGACGATGGCCTCCTGGAAAGCACGCGCGGCATTGGCCTTGAATTCGTCGCTCAGCTGATCGGCGTGCTCGCGGACCAGCGTCAGCACCGCCGTTTTCAGGCCGGAGAAACTGAAATTGAGATCGCCGGAGTGCAGCATCGGGCGCGGCAGTTCATAGGCGCCCGGCGTGCCGCTTTCGGCCAGCTTCGACAACAAGGCACCGCCCGGGTAAGGCAGGCCAAGCAGCTTGGCGCTCTTGTCGAAAGCCTCGCCGGCCGCATCGTCCAGCGTCTCGCCGAGCAACTCGTATTCGCCGACGCCGGTCACCTTCATCAACTGCGTATGGCCGCCGGAAACCAGCAGCGCAACAAAGGGGAAGGTCGGCGGATCGCTCGACAGCAGCGGTGACAACAGGTGGCCTTCGAGGTGATGCACCGGAATGGTCGGCTTGTCGAGCGCCACTGCCAGTGCCTCGGCAAAGGCGCAGCCGACCAGCAGTGCGCCGGACAGTCCCGGTCCGCGCGTGTAGGCCACAGCGTCGATCTCGGCCAGCGACTTGCCGGCCCGACCGAGCGCTTCGCGCAACAGCGGCACGACGCGGCGAATGTGGTCGCGCGAGGCGAGTTCAGGCACCACGCCGCCGTACTCGGCGTGCATCGCCACCTGCGAGTGCAGGGCATGGGACAACAGCCCGGCTTCGCTGTCGTACAGCGCAATGCCGGTTTCGTCGCAGGAGGATTCGACACCGAGGATCAGCATAGGGCGCGCATTTTATCACCGCGGGCGTAATTAACACTTGAAGCAAAAAGGTTTTCTCGCATAGAATGTTCGGCTTTCCGCAAGCATGCGGATACAAATTTGCGCGCACCATCCAACACTTGACCGGATGGGCGCCTAACGGAAGGGGGTGATTTATATGCCGAACATTCGCGTCAAGGAAAATGAGCCGTTCGAAGTTGCTATCCGCCGCTTCAAGCGCACCGTCGAAAAAACGGGTCTCCTGACCGAGCTGCGCGCTCGTGAGTTTTACGAAAAGCCCACCGCCGAGCGTAAGCGCAAGTTGGCTGCTGCCGTCAAACGCCACCACAAGCGTATCCGTAGCATGACCCTGCCGCCGAAGCTGTACTGATCGAGTACGCATCGCTGCACAAAGAGCCGCCAGCCTTCAACCGCCGGCGGCTTTTTTCTTTGTTTTTGCCCAAAAGAACTCCATGAGCCTCAAAGTACGCATCACCGAAGACATGAAAACGGCCATGAAGGCCAAGGAAGCCGCCAAGCTGGCCGCCATCCGCCTGCTGCTCGCCGCCATCAAGCAGAAGGAAGTCGATGAGCGCGTCGAACTCGACGATGCCGCCGTCGCCGCCGTGATCGAAAAGCTGGTCAAGCAACGCAAGGACTCGGTGACCCAGTACGAAGCGGCCAACCGCCAGGACCTGGCCGACGTCGAAAAGGCCGAAATCGCCATTCTCGCTGCCTACCTGCCGGAAAAAATGAGCAGCGAGGAAGTCGCTGCCGCGGTAGCTGCCGCCGTTGCCCAGACTGGCGCCAAGGGGCCGGCCGACATGGGCAAGCTGATGGCCGTACTCAAGCCGCAATTGGCCGGCAAGGCCGACATGGCCGAGGTCTCCAAGCTGGTCAAGGCCGCACTTGCCGGCTGATTTCCACCGATGATCCCGGAAAGTTTCATCCAGGATCTGCTGGCCCGGATCGACATCGTCGATCTGGTGGACAGCTACGTGAAGCTGAAGAAAGCGGGCGCCAACTACGCCGCCTGCTGCCCCTTCCACAACGAGAAAAGCCCCTCCTTTACGGTCAGCCCGACCAAGCAGTTCTACCACTGCTTCGGCTGCGGCGCCCATGGCACCGCCATCGGCTTCGTCATGGAATACCAGGGCATCGGCTTCGTCGATGCGATCAATGAACTGGCCTCGCGCGCCGGCATGGTCGTACCGGAAAGCGAGGGTTTCAAGCCCGATCACACGCTCGGCCAGACGCGCAACCTGGTCGAAATGATGACGCGCGCCGCGCAGTATTACAAAGACCAGCTCAAAAAATCGCCACACGCCATCGAGTACTGCAAGAAACGCGGCCTGACCGGTGAGATCGCGGCCCGTTTCGGCATCGGCTATGCCCCGGATGGCTGGCAGAACCTCCAGGCAGTTTTCCCGGATTACAACGCCGACGCGCTGAAAACCGCCGGCCTGATTATCGAGAACGACGCTGGTCGGCGTTACGACCGTTTCCGTGACCGGTTGATGATCCCGATCATCAACCCCAAGGGCGAAATCATCGCTTTCGGTGGCCGCATCATCGACCAGGGCGAGCCGAAATACCTGAATTCGCCGGAAACCCCGCTCTTCGAAAAAGGGCGCGAACTGTTCGGCCTGCCGCAAGCTCGCCAGGCCTTGCGTGAAACGAATACCGCCATCGTTACCGAAGGCTACATGGACGTCATTGCGCTCGCCCAGAATGGGGTCGGCAATGCCGTCGCCACACTGGGCACGGCGACAACGCCAACCCATGTGCAAAAACTGCTGCGCCAGGTCGATCGCATCGTCTTCTGCTTCGACGGCGACAACGCTGGCCGCAAGGCCGCCTGGCGCGCCCTGGAGAACGCCCTGGAAGCGCTGGCCGACAACAAGCAGATCGGCTTTGCCTTCCTGCCGACCGAGCACGACCCCGACAGCTACATCCGCGACCACGGCAAGGCCGCCTTTGACCGGGAGATCGCCCAGGCCATGCCCCTGTCCGATTTCATGCTGCGCGAACTGGCCCAGCGCTGCGACCTGACCAGCTCCGAAGGCAAGGCTCGCCTGATCTACGAAGCCAAACCCTTGCTGCACAAGCTGCCGACTCCGCTGCTCCGCCTGCAACTGGTCAAGCGCCTGGCCGAGGCGAGCGGTTTCGCCCAACAGGAGGTCGAACGCCTGTGCGAACTCAAGTCCTACACCCCGCCAGCGCCGCCCAAACCCAGGCGCACCGCCCCGTCGCTGACGCGCAACCTGTTGCGCATCGTCCTGCACAAGCCGCAACTGGCCGGCGAGCTGCCCACCGAGCTTCTCCCCGACACGGCAGAGCGCCCGGCACTTCTGCGCCTGCACCAGTTGGTCAGCACCGACCCCGACGCGGCAAACTACGCCGTGCTGCGCGAGCGGCTACGCGGCCTGCCCGAGGAAGCCACGATCGAACATGCCGCGTCGGAACTTCTCGAGTTGCCGTTTGACGAAGCGGAGGCCGAGGCAGAATTTCGCGACACCATCGACAAGCTGCACGCAGGCGGGCAAAAACGCCGCTTCGAAGAGCTGCAGGCCAAAGCGCAGCAATTTGGTGTCGCCGGACTGTCGGCGGCAGAAAAGCTGGCTTACATAGAACTGCTTTCCGCGCGCGGAAAGTGAGCTAAGTTGTGGTAATATTTACGGTTCTCTCCAATTTAACGGATCGTGTTCATGGCTAAGGCAAAAGACACCGCTAAGGAAGCCCCGAAGGCTCGCACCAGCAAGGCCAAGGAGAAGGCTGCCGAAAAGGCGCTGCTCGAAGGTGCAATGGCGGCTGATACCCCCGAACCGCTCGACGCCGAAGCGCGCAAGATGCGCCTGAAGGCGCTCATCAAGCTCGGCAAGGAACGCGGTTACCTGACTTACGCTGAAATCAACGACCACCTGCCCGACGACGTCGTCGATGCGGAGTCGATCGAGGCCATCATCTCGACCTTCAGCGACATGAACATCCAGGTCTTCGACGAGGCCCCGGCCGCTGAAGACCTGCTGATGTCCGACACTGCCGCGGCAGCCGCCGACGACGAGGAAGTCGAGGAACAGGCCGAGCAGGCGCTGTCCACCGTCGATTCCGAGTTCGGCCGCACGACCGACCCGGTCCGCATGTACATGCGTGAAATGGGTTCCGTCGAATTGCTGACCCGCGAGGGCGAAATCGAGATCGCCAAGCGCATTGAGGAAGGCCTCAAGCACATGATCCAGGCGATTTCCGCCTGCCCGACCACCATCGCCGACATCCTCGAGATGGCCGCCAAGGTGGAATCCGAGGAAATGCGCATCGATGAACTCGTCGACGGCCTGATCGATCCGAACGCTGTCGAGGAAGCTCCGGCCGAGGAAATCGCCGTCGATGAAGACGAAGAAGAGGACGAAAGCGAAGAGGACGAAGGTGGCGGCGGTGCCGCATCGGCCTCCCTGCTACAGCTGAAGACCGACGCCCTGGAGCGCTTCAAGACCATCAAGGGCATCCATGCCAAGATGCAGAAGGCCTTGGGCAGCAAGGGATCGCAGGACAAGGCCTACCTCAAGCTGCTCGGCCAGTTGTCCGACGAGCTGATGAACATCCGCTTCACTTCCCGCTCGATCGAAAAGCTGTGCGACAGCGTGCGCGAGATGGTCGAACAAGTTCGCCGCTGCGAACGCAAGATCCAGCAAATCTGCGTCGATCGCGTCAAGATGCCGCGTCCGCACTTCATCCAGGTCTTCCCGGGCAACGAAATCAACCTCGACTGGGTCGACGCTGAAATCGCCGCTGCACCGAAAACCTACGTCGCCATCCTGACCCGTAGCGCGCCGGACATCAAGGAAGAACAGAAGAAGCTGCTCGCCCTGCAGGATCGCATCGGCATCTCGCTGAAGGAACTGAAGGACATCAACAAGCAGATGTCCACCGGCGAAGCCAAGGCCCGTCGCGCCAAGCGCGAAATGACCGAGGCCAACCTG
Organism: Azonexus sp.; assembly: GCA_041918795.1. GTDB lineage: Bacteria > Pseudomonadota > Gammaproteobacteria > Burkholderiales > Rhodocyclaceae > Azonexus. Next base: position 5,124 of record JAYRUZ010000120.1, read on the forward strand.
CGCCTGGTCATCTCCATCGCCAAGAAGTACACCAACCGCGGCCTGCAGTTCCTCGACCTGATCCAGGAAGGCAACATCGGACTGATGAAGGCGGTGGACAAGTTTGAATACCGTCGTGGCTACAAGTTCTCGACCTATGCCACCTGGTGGATCCGCCAGGCGATCACCCGCTCCATCGCCGACCAGGCACGCACCATCCGTATTCCGGTCCATATGATCGAAACGATCAACAAGATGAACCGGATCAGCCGCCAGATTCTGCAGGAAACCGGCGCCGAGCCGGATCCGGCGACCCTGGCCAAGAAGATGGACATGCCGGAAGACAAGATCCGCAAGATCATGAAGATTTCCAAGGAGCCCATCTCCATGGAAACCCCGATCGGCGACGACGACGACTCCCATCTCGGCGATTTCATCGAGGACCAGGCGACCCTGGCCCCGGCCGATGCAGCGATGTACTCCAGCCTGCGCGGCGTCACCAAGGAAATCCTCGATGGCCTGACGACGAGGGAAGCCAAGGTATTGCGCATGCGCTTCGGTATCGAAATGAACACCGACCACACCCTGGAAGAAGTCGGCAAGCAATTCGACGTCACCCGCGAGCGCATCCGCCAGATCGAAGCCAAGGCCCTGCGCAAACTGCGCCACCCGAGCCGTTCCGACAAGCTGCGCAGCTTCCTGGACCAGGGCGGCAACTAAGCTTTCCGGGCCTGTAGCTCAGCGGTTAGAGCAGAGGACTCATAATCCTTTGGTCGTGGGTTCGAACCCCACCGGGCCCACCAAGCACCCAAAAGCCTGCGGAATCCGCAGGCTTTTTTACGTCGACTCACCCCGGACTCCCTATAATTGTCCGGTTTATTTTC
>JAYRUZ010000121.1:0-5835 GCA_041918795.1 Azonexus sp.
TACAACCAGCCCTTCCTGCACGACATCCACGAACTGATGGAGATGGGGCGCATCCACGATCGCAACCATCCCGATTTCCTGAATGCCGAGATCGAGCAGGGACATTTCGACGATACCTCGGTCATGCTCTACACCTCGGGCACGACCGGCAAGCCGAAGGGCGTCTGCCAGACGCACGCCGCCTTCATTGCCGCCGCCCAGGGCGGGGTGCAGGTCGACCGGATGGTGCCCGATGGCGACATCCTGTCCTATCTGCCGATGGCCTGGGTGGGCGATCACCTGTTCTCCTTCGCCCAGGCCATGGTCGCCGGCTTCACCATCAACTGCCCGGAATCGGGCGATACGGTGATGACCGACCTGCGTGAAATCGGCCCGACCTATTACTTCGCTCCGCCGCGCGTCTTCGAGAGCCTGCTCACCTCGGTGATGATCCGCATGGAAGATGCAGGCAAGCTCAAGTACAAGATGTTCCACCACTTCATGGACGTGGCGAAGCGTTGCGGCGCCGACATCCTCGACGGCAAGTCGGTGTCCGCCGGTGATCGCTTCCAGTACTGGCTGGGCAACCTGCTGGTCTATGGTCCGCTGCGCAACGTGCTCGGCATGAGCCGGGTCAAGGTGGCCTATACCGCCGGTGCGGCGATTGGCCCGGACCTGTTCAAGTTCTACCGCTCGATCGGCATCAACCTGAAGCAGTTCTACGGCCAGACCGAAACCTGTGCCTACGTCTGCATCCAGCCGGACGGCGCGATCAAGTTCGACTCGGTTGGCCAGCCGGCGCCGGGCGTCGAGATCAAGATCGCCGACAACGGCGAGGTGCTGGTCAAGGGGCCGATGCTGCTCAAGGAGTACTATAAGCGCCCGGATGCCACGGCCGAAACGATCAACGGCGAGGGCTGGTTCATGACCGGCGATGCCGGCTTCCTCGACGAGGACGGTCACCTGAAGATCATCGACCGCGCCAAGGACGTCGGCAAGCTGTCGAACGGCGCGATGTTCGCCCCGAACTACATCGAGAACAAGCTGAAGTTCTTCCAGCACATCAAGGAAGTGGTCTGCTTCGGTGCCGACCGCGACATGGTCACCGCCTTCATCAACATCGACATGGGCGCCGTCGGCAACTGGGCCGAGCGCCGCGGCATCGCCTACTCGGGTTATACCGACCTGGCCGCCAAGCCGCAGGTGTACGAGCTGATCCAGAAGTGCGTCGAGGAAGTGAACGCCGGCCTGGCGCACGACGCCATGGTGGCCGATTCGCAGATTCACCGCTTTCTCATCCTGCACAAGGAGCTGGACCCGGATGACGACGAGCTGACCCGGACCCGCAAGGTACGGCGCAATTTCGTCGCCGAGAAATACAAGGTGCTGATCGATGCCCTTTTCGAAGGCAAGGGCTCGCAGTTCATCGAAACCGAGGTCAAGTTCGAGGACGGTCGGCGCGGCAAGGTGTCGGCCGATCTCAAGATCGTCGATTGCACGACCTACCCGATTGCACGAAAGGCCGCCTGACATGACTGCGCGCAATACGATCCGGGCCGCAACGCGCTCCGGCGAGGCCAGCCGCCGCGAAGTGCTGTACTCGTTCGCATCCGTTCTCCTGATTTCAGGGCTGATCAGCGCCCTGACCCTGTCGGTCGTGAGGTTGCCGCTATGAGCAAGAAAATCGGCGACGTCATCCTCGACCTGCAGAACATTTCGCTCCGTTTCGGCGGCGTCAAGGCGCTGACCGACATTTCCTTCAACGTTCGCCAGCACGAAATCCGCGCCATCATCGGCCCGAACGGAGCCGGCAAGAGTTCGATGCTGAACGTCATCAACGGCGTCTATCACCCGCAGGAAGGCAAGATCTTCTGGCACGGCAACGAGCGCAAGAAAATGGAACCGCACATGGCGGCGCAGCAGAACATTGCCCGCACCTTCCAGAACATCGCCTTGTTCAAGGGCATGAGCGTGCTCGACAACATCATGACCGGGCGCATCACCAAGATGAAGTCCAACTTCATCGAGCATGCGCTGTGGTTCGGCCGCGCCCGCAAGGAAGAGCTGGAACACCGCAAGAAGGTCGAGGAAGTGATCGACTTCCTCGAAATCCAGCACATCCGCAAGACGCCGGTGGGCCGCCTGCCCTATGGCTTGCAAAAGCGCGTTGAACTGGGCCGCGCGCTGGCCGCCGAGCCGTCGATGCTGCTGCTCGACGAGCCGATGGCCGGCATGAACGTCGAGGAAAAACAGGACATGTGCCGTTTCATCCTCGACGTGAACGACCAGTTCGGCACCACCATCGTGCTGATCGAGCACGACATGGGCGTCGTCATGGACATCTCCGACCGCGTCGTCGTGCTCGACTACGGCAAGAAGATCGGCGACGGCGTGCCGGACGAAGTGAAGAATAACGAAGAAGTGATCAAGGCCTATCTGGGCGCCGGTCACTAAGGAGGCAGGGACATGAATTTCTTTTTCGAAGTCCTGATCGGCGGTCTGCTCTCCGGGGTCATGTATGCCCTGGTCGCGCTCGGTTTCGTGATGATCTACAAGGCCTCGGGGGTGTTCAACTTCGCCCAGGGCGCCATGGTTTACCTGGCTGCGCTGTCGGTCGTCGGCTGCATGGAGAAGGGGGCGCCGCTGTGGCTGGCGATCATCCTCGCCTTCGTCATCATGACGCTGTTCGGCATCGCCACCGAGAAGTTCGTGCTGCGCAAGCTGGTCAACCAGCCGCCCATCGCGCTGTTCATGGCCACCATCGGCTTGGCTTTCTTCATCGAGGGCCTGGCCCCGATGATCTTCGGCAGCGAGCCGCGGGCGCTCGATCTCGGCATCGTCGATGAGCCGATTGCCTGGTTCCTCGACAACTGGAACATGGTGATTTCCAAGTTCGATCTGGTCGCCGCCGGCGTGGCGGCCCTGCTGGTGACGACGCTGGCCCTGTTCTTCCAGTACACCCGGATCGGTCGTGCCTTGCGCGCCGTGGCGGACGATCACCAGGCCGCGCTGTCGATCGGCATCCCGCTGCAGAACATCTGGGCCATCGTCTGGGGCGTCGCCGGCTTCGTCGCCCTGGTCGCCGGCATGATGTGGGGGGCGCGCAACGGCGTGCAGTTTGCCCTCACTTTCACGGCGCTGAAGGCGCTGCCGGTGCTGATCCTCGGCGGTTTCACCTCGGTGCCGGGCGCCATCGTCGGCGGCCTGATCATCGGCGCCTCGGAGAAGCTGGCCGAAATCTACATTCCGCCGGTCATGCAGGATCTGTTCGGCGGCAATTTCGGCGGGATCGAAGGCTGGTTCCCGTACGTGCTCGCGCTGCTGTTCCTGCTGGTTCGCCCCGAAGGCCTGTTCGGCGAACGTCACATCGACCGCGTGTAAGAGAGGATAGAACAACATGCTTTATCGTGAAGCCGGTCAATTCAAGACGACCTACGCCGCCGACCAGCAGATCTTCCCGATCCGTCAGGACCGGATCGGGGTCATCGCGCTGCTCGCCATCGCCTTTCTCGCCGTGCCGATGCTGGCCAGCGAATACTGGTTCTCGGCCATCCTGATTCCCTTCCTGATCTTCGCGCTGGCAGCGCTCGGCCTCAACATCCTGACCGGCTATGCCGGCCAGTTGTCGCTCGGCTCGGCGGCCTTCATGGCGGTCGGCGCCTATGCCGCCTACAACTTCCAGTTGCGCGTCGAGGGCATTCCCATCCTGGTTTCCTTCATCTGCGGTGGCCTGACTGCGGCCGGGGTCGGCATCCTGTTCGGCCTGCCGTCGCTGCGCATCAAGGGCTTCTACCTGGCGGTGGCGACGCTGGCGGCGCAGTTCTTCATCGTCTGGTGCCTGACCAAGTTCCCCTGGCTGTCGAACAACTCGTCGTCGGGCGTGATTTCGACGCAGCAACTGATCATCTTCGGCCATGTGCTGAATACACCGGTCGAGAAATATCTGCTGGTGCTGTCGGTCGTCGTCTTCATGGCCTTTGCCGCTAAGAACCTGGTCCGCTCGTCGACCGGCCGGGCCTGGATGGCGGTGCGCGACATGGACGTGGCCGCCTCGGTCATCGGCATCAAGCTGATGCCGACCAAGCTGCTCGCCTTCGCCATCAGTTCCTTCTACTGCGGCGTGGCCGGCGCCATGTATGCCTTCTGCTACCTCGGCTCGGTCGAACCGGACGGCTTCTCGCTCGAAATGTCCTTCAAGATACTGTTCATGATCATCATCGGCGGCGTCGGTTCGATCATGGGCAGCTTCCTCGGTGCCGCCTTCATCCTGCTGCTGCCGATCTTCCTGGACATCGCCCTGCCTTTCTTCGCCGGCCTGTTCGGCCTGCCGTTTTCCAGCGCCACCGTGTCGCACATCCAGATTCTGGTGTTCGGTGCGCTGATCATGTTCTTCCTGATCGTCGAGCCGCACGGGTTGGCCCGCCTGTGGCAGATCGCTAAGGAGAAGCTGCGCCTGTGGCCGTTCCCGCACTAAGCCGGGGTTGCCGCAAATTTATAACTAGAGGAGACAAAACCATGATTAAAAGCTTCAAACCTGCCCTGAGTGCTGTTGCGCTTTCCCTGGCCATGCTGTCTCAAGGCGCAGTCGCTGCCGAAGAGCAGTTTTTCCCGATCCCCGGCTATCGCGTCGGCCCCTACGGTGCCAACGGCCAGTCCTTCTATGGCGGCTTCATCGACTACCTGACCTACGTCAACCTGAAGGAAAAGGGTATCAATGGCGTCCAGCTGACGCATGAAGAGTGCGAAACCGAATACAACAACGCCAAGGGCGTCGAGTGCTACGAGCGCCTGAAGGGCAAGGCCGCCAAGTCGTCCGGCCCGATCCACACCATGTCCACCGGCATCTCCTACGCCCTGATCGACAAGTCGGCCCAGGACAAGCTGCCGCTGGCGATGATGGGCTACGGCCGTACCGACGCGGTCGACGGCTCGGTCTTCCCGTATGCCTTCCCGCTGGTCACCACCTACCAGATGCAGGCCTCGGCCATCGTCAAGTTCATCAAGGAAAAGAACGGCGGCAACCTGGCTGGCAAGAAGATCGTTTATCTGTATCACGACTCCGCCTACGGCAAGGAAGCCATCATCGCGATGGAAGCCGAGGCTTCGCTGAACAAGTTCCAGCTGGTGCAGATTCCGGTCGCCCACCCGGGCAACGAGCAGGGCGCCCAGTGGCTGAAGATTCGCCAGGAGAAGCCGGATTACGTCGTCTTCTGGGGCTGGGGCGTGATGAACCAGACCGCGCTGAAGGCCGCCCAGAAGGTCGGCTACCCGCGCGACAAGATGATCGGCTCGTGGTGGACCGGTTCCGAGGAAGACGTCGTGCCGGCCGGCGATGCCGCCAAGGGCTACATGGCCGCGACCTGGAACGTGGCCGGCAAGGACGTACCGGTGATCGCCGACATCGAGAAGGTGGTCTACGGGGCTGGCAAGGGCAACCTGCAGGACAAGTCCAAGATCGGCACCATCCTTTATAACCGCGGCGTATCCGCTGCCGTGCTGTCGGTCGAGGCCATCCGCAAGGGCCAGGAAAAGTACGGCAAGGGCAAGTCGCTGAATGGCGAGCAGACCCGCTGGGCGCTGGAGAACCTGAACATCACCGATGCCCGCCTGAAGGCCATTGGCGCCACCGACCTGCTGCCGGAGATCAAGACCTCCTGCGACAACCACGAAGGCTCCGGCAAGGTCCGCATCCAGCAGTGGGACGGTGCCAAGTGGGTGCCGGTGTCCGGCTGGATCGAAGGCAACAAGCAGCTGATCCACCCCTTGTTCCAGGCGTCCGCCAAGCAGTACGCCAAGGAAAAGGGCATCACGCCGCGTGACTGCAGCAAGGAAAAATAAGCGGAGAGAGCGGGCGGC